>JALZOC010000256.1 GCA_030857365.1 Acidobacteriota bacterium | reverse complement strand
GTCCTGGCGCATCCCTGGGTATTTCCCTTCGCGGTCCTCAAGGGCGCGTCGGCGCAGCTCTGTGGAATCGCCGTGACGGGAAAGGAGCCGCTGATGGGCCAGCCCGACGGCCGGCCGCGAGGTCTTCCGGTTCACCGCTTCAGGCGCTCGGTGCCGGGCTGCTGGTGGATATCGATGCGGTGCCCGCATCGATGCGAGACGCGCGGGCGCGGGAGCTGAAGGATCTGATCGCCTATCGCCACAGCCGCCAGACCACCCCTCACCGGCCCGCGCCGTAATCGCAAGCGCCGGCGTGTGCGTGTCGGCTCAGCCGCTCGACAGAGAGTCCCTCCGGAAGTACACTGACGGAGAATGCCGCTTGCTTCGGGAGTCCTATGACACGCCTGGGGTTTTGCGGTGTCCTCGTACTCGCGGGGGCGGCGATGATGGGCGCCCAGGGCCCCGCGCCCCGGCCCGCCAGCGTGCCACCGCCGACGCCGCACACGTTCCAGCCCCCCGACACCTTCCAGAAATACTGCTTCGAATGCCACGGTTCCTCCAAGCGGAAGGGGGGCGTCAGCATCGAACGGCTCCTGCGCCAGTCGGCTCAGTCGTCTGTCGGCGCCTACTGGGAGGACTGGAACAAGGTGGCGGAGATGCTGGAAACGGGCCAGATGCCGCCCCGGGACGAGGCGGACCACTTCCCCACCGAGGACGAGCGCGCCGCGGCAGCATCGTGGGTCCGGAAGACGCTGAGCACCTACGAGGCCGAGCACGCCGGCGACCCGGGACGAGTGACCGTCCGGCGCCTCACGAGCGCCGAGTACGGCTACGCGGTGCGCGATCTGACCGGCGTCGACATCCGGGTCGGCATCGACGGTTCCAGCGATTCGGTCGGCGGCGAGGGCTTCACGAACTTCGGGGATGTGCAGTTCGTGGAGGATACGAGCATCGAACGGTATCTCGAGGCCGCGAAGCTGGTTGCCGATCACACCGTGATCGGGGCAGGACCGCTGCAGTTTTTCGCCGACGCGGGGAAGACGGGTTTGGAGCTCTCCGCGTTGAGCCGCATCAACGACCTGTATGCGGCTAATGGATTTCGTGTGGTGTCCGGAGAAGGTGGCCGCCCCTTCGGGCTGGACCGCTACGGCAAGGCGCTGTTCGTGGCCTGGTCTTACAAACACCGCGTGGCGCTCGGTGATCCCGGGGCGACGATTGGCGGGCTCGCGGCGAAGGAGAGCATCACCGGTCGCTTTGCCGAGCACGTCTGGTCGGTGCTCAACCGGGCGCACACCGGCTACCCGATTCGCGCAACGGTGGACGGCTGGATGAGCTTGCCCGCACCGACATCGGACGTCAGCGCCTCGCGTGCCGCGGCTCGCGCAGGCTGTGACGAACTCTACAAAGCGCTGACCACCTGGCCCAGCTGGTTCTTCGCGCGAGGGGATTTGGCCGCGGGCGGCGCGGGGGACGAAAGCCCTCTGGTCTTCGACGACACCTCGCTGAAGGCCGAGTCCAGCCATCGCTACGCGTACGCACTCGGCGCCCGCACGGGACGCGGCCGGGGCGCGCCCGCACCTTCGACCCCGGGACCCGCCAAGGTGTATCTCACCGTCACCGATGTGAATCCGGGGTCGTCGGCACTGCCAGCAGTGATCTGGCGAAACCCTCGGGTTGTGACGCGCGCGGTCGCCGCGCCCGGGCCCGGGCGGGGCGCTGCCGGTCCGATCCTGTCTACCCGGTCGCTGCGGGAGACGTTGCCGGCCGACGTGGCCCGCACGCTCGCCTTCGGGACCAGCCCCGACGGCGCCGCGATGGGCCCTGACGATTTCGCCGCGACGGCGACGGTGTCGTTCACGATCGACGTGCCCGCGGGCGGCAACCTGCTCGAGTTTCAGGCGGAGGCGGATCTCGGCGCGGACAGGAACGCCGTCATACGGGTGACGATCTCCGACCGGCCGGAGGGCTCGGCTCGCGACGCGAGCCAGCGGGTCATCCTCGGCGATCCGGCGAGCGCGGGCTACAAGGCGTTCCGCGCGAACATCGCCGAATACGTGGCGCTCCTCCCTCCGAACTCGCACGGGGAGGCCAATCCCGCGGACAAGGATCCCGTCCCGCCGCCATTCGACAACACCTACAACAGTCCCGAGCACGACGCGTTCGTCCTGCAGGTGAAGTACCAGCGCAACGACAGGTTCTTCACCGAGAACGTCGTGGACGGCGCCGATCGCGCGCGGCTGAACCAGGCCTGGACGGATCTGTTCGGGTCGTGGCCCTACCACGACGCCTACCTGGGCATGCTGGCGGATCATTTCGCCTTGAAGCTGAACAGCCGCAGGATCCGGGACGTGGACGCGGTTCAGATCGCGGCGCTGCCGGCCGCTGCCCGGCCGCATGTGCGATCGCTGCAGGCGCACTACGATGCCGTCACCAGGGCGCAGGCGCTCGCGAGGCCCGGACACGTCGCGGACGCACTCACATTCGCGAGCCGCGCCTGGCGGCGGCCGCTGACACTGTCTGAAACGTCGGACCTGCGGGCGTTCTACCTGAAGTCCCGCACGGTGAACCGCCTCGATCACGACGCCGCCGTCCGGGGCCTGCTGGCTCGTATCCTGCTGTCCCCGGCGTTTCTGTACCGGCTCGAAACGGTTCCGCGCGGCCCTGAACGGCCGCTCACCGGCTGGGAGCTGGCGAGCCGAATGAGCTTCTTCCTCTGGTCCTCCATCCCGGACGAAGAATTGCGCCGCGCCGCCGCCAGCGGCGCGTTGACCGATCCGGCGATGCTGGCGAAACAGGTGAAGCGCATGACGGCCGATCCGAAGGCGCGCCGCCTCGCCACCGAGTTCTTCGGGCAGTGGCTGGGGTTCTATCAGTTCGACGAGTACCGAGGCGTGGACACGACACGGTTTCCCGAGTTCACCCATGAAGTGAAGTCGGCGATGTACGACGAGTCAATCTCGACCTTCGAGTACATCGTCCGGCAGGGCCGCCCGATCAGGGAGATCCTCTTCGCCGACTATGCGTTTTTGAACCAGCCGCTGGCGACGTTCTACGGGATCGAGCGGCCGGTGACGTCCCGGGACCGAGTGGAGTTGGTCGAGGGGGCGGGCGCGTTCAACCGCGGGGGCGCGCTGCGCCTGGGCTCCGTGCTCACGACCACGTCGGCACCGCTGCGCACGAGCCCGGTCAAGCGCGGCGACTGGGTGCTGAGACGCATTCTTGGCACCCCGACGCCGCCGCCGCCCGCGGATGCCGGGTCCATTCCCGCCGACGATCGCACCTTCAACGGCCTGACCGTCCGCGAAAGGCTCGCCGAGCACAAGCGCAACGCGACCTGCGCCAACTGCCATCTGCGCATCGACCCGCTCGGCTTTCCGCTCGAAGGCTTCGACGCGGTGGGCCGGGCTCGCGAGATGTACTCCGACGGAAAGCCCGTCGATGTCACGGGCGAGTTCGCCGACCAGACCACTATCGTAGGAACCGGCGGTCTCCTGACGTACCTGCAGAAGCAGGACAGGCAGGTGATGACGACGCTCTCGAAGAAGATGATCGGGTACGCCCTCGGGCGAACCGTCAGGGGCTCGGATCGGCCGCTCCTCGAGACGATGGCATCGGCGGGGGGCGACAGGTCGTTCGCGGATCTCGCGGTCGCGGTCGTCACGAGCCGCCAGTTTCGCAACCGCGTGGGGGAGGCCGACGCCGCGCCACGGCCCAGGGCGCAACCGGCGGCGACTGCCGCACCGATGACCCGCCCGTCAGAGTCGAGAGCAGGAATTCGATGAACCAGCACAATCCCGTTCACCCGTCACGGCGTCACTTCCTGCGCGGGGTGGGGGTCGCACTGGCGCTGCCCTGGATGGAATCCCTGCCGCTCTTCGGCCAGACGCCGGCCGCTCTGCAGGCGAATGCGCCGCCGCTGCGGCTCGGCATCGTCTTTTTTTCGAACGGCGTGGAGCCCGCCCACTGGTGGGCAAAGGGCCAGGGCGGGAGCATGGAGCTGGGCCCCGGTCTGCTGCCGATGATGCCGCACCGGGAAGACATGGTGTTTCTGAAGGGCCTCTACAACGAGACGGCGGCCGTGTCGACGAGTCCGCATCTCGGGCGCATGAACGTGCTGTCGGGCGCCCCGGTCAGCCTCGACCCGAGCGACATCCGCGTCGGCACGTCGATGGATCAGATCATCGCGTCGCGCGTGGGCGGGCGCACGGTGATCCCGAGCCTCGTGCTCGGCATCGAGCCGAACGAGCTTCGTCTCGAAGACGGTCTGTCGATGATTTACGGGTCGAGCGTCTCGTGGATCTCGCCCACCAAGCCGGCGACCAAGGAGCTCTATCCGTCCCGCGTGTTCGATCGCCTGGTGGGGGACGGCACCGGCCGCAAGGTCGATCGCAGCATCCTGGACGAGGTTCGGCGCGACTCACAGAGCCTGAGGCCGAGGATCAGCCGGGGGGACAACGAGAAACTGAGCGAGTACCTCGAGTCGATCCGCGACGTCGAGAAGCGGATCGAACGCGCGTCGACGGAAGAGCGCATCGAAGGCTGGCGGCCGACGCTCGCGAAGCCCGACATGCCGCGCCCGGCGAACGAGCTGCCGCAGAACGTCCCGGATCACATGAAGCTCATGCTCGATCTGATCGTCCTGGCCTTCCAGATGGACAAGACGCGCGTCGCCACGCTGATGCTCAACAACGACCTGTCCCAGATGAACTTCAAGTTCCTCGAAGGGGTCCAGGGGGCGCTTCATCTCGATCTCACCCATAACGGGCGCGCCGCCGACAAGGAAGCGATGTATCTCAAGACGAACCAGTACCACATCGCACAGTTCGCGTACCTGACGCAGCGCATGAAGGAGATCCCGGAGGGGGAGACGTCTCTCCTCGACCATTCGATTCTGGTGGCCACTTCCAGCCTGTTCGACGGCGACGCGCACGGCGCCGACCAGTTGCCCTTCCTGATCACCGGCAAGGGAGGCGGGACCATCAAGACCGGACGAATCCTCGACTACGGCGCGAAAGGGGACGAGGGGCGCAAGGCCTGCAGCCTTCACCTGTCGATCATGGACCGCATGGGGGTCGAGCTGGACCGCTTCGGCGACGCGACCGGCCGGTTGGAGGATCTCTAGGCGCCCGGCTGTTCATCTACGTGCGCTCTCCCACGT
>JALZOC010000255.1 GCA_030857365.1 Acidobacteriota bacterium | reverse complement strand
GCGGTGAAGGCCAGCACTGCCGGATCCAGCCAGATCTCGTCGACGCGCGGCAATCCTTCCGGGGCCGCAGCGATCAAAAGGCGGATGCCACCCTGCGCGAGCAGCAGCCCGGCGACGCCACCGGCGAGCGCGAGCGCCAGACTCTCCGACAGCAGCTCCCATCCGATTCGGCGCCGGCTGGCACCGAGGGCGGCGTGGATCGCGAGCTCCTGCTGGCGGCCCTCCGCCCGAACGAGGAACAGGTTCGCCACGTTCGCACACGCGATCAGCAGGACCAGTCCGACCGTGCCGAGCAGGACCCACAGCGTGCGTCCGATATCGCCAATCACGTCCACGGACAGGGGTCGTACGTTCGGCGCCAGGCGGACTTCGTCGAACATCTGCCTGGTGAAGCCGGACGGAAGCGGAAACCGCTCGATGACCAGCGGCAGCATCCGGGCAATGTCGGCGTTCGCCTGCGCGAGAGTCACGCCCGGCTTCAGTCGCGCGAGCGCCTGGTAGCTGAAGTTGCCGATGAACAGCTTGGCTCGATCGAACTGGAAGGGCAGCACGATTTGCGGTGCGTTGTTGAGGAATTTGAATCCGGCGGGAAGCACTCCGACGATTTCGCGGGATGTGCCGTCGACCACCAGCGGACGGCCGAGCACCGCCGGATCGGAACCCAGCTTGCGCTGCCAGTACCCGTGCGTGAGCAGCACCCGCCCCGGGCTTCCCGGGGCGTCGTCTTCCGGGCTGAAGCGGCGGCCCAGCGCCGGCCGTACACCGAGGACGGCCAGCGTGCCGTCGGTCACCAACAGCGCTTCGACGCGCTCAGGTTCTCCCGCCCCGGTGACCGACACCGATCCGTTGTCCCACAACCCGATGTCGTCGAACACACGGCCCTCGTCACGGTATGTCAGATACGTCGCGGGAGACTGGTTCATCACCGCGATGTTCATTCCCGGCGCTGAATGCCACACGCCCACGAGCCGGTCCGCGTCGGGATACGGCAGCGGCCGGAGCAGCACGCCGTTCACGACGCTGAAGATGGCCGTGTTCGCCCCAATCCCCAGCGCCAGCGTGAGCACCGCGACCGCCGTGAATGCCGGGGCACGGAGCAGACGGCGGGCCGTGCGGTGAAGCCGGCCGGGCAGCCATGACATGTGCTGCTATACGGGTCACCGCGCCCGGAGGTTCATCCGGGAGCCCCGCCCGAGGCTGGGGAGTCGTAGGCCCCGTCAGCTGTTGTCGCCGTCGAGCAGCCCGCCGACCCTCCCGAGAATCGATCCCTCTTCACGTCCGCCGCGAGTCAATCCGGGCACCGCCGCGATGATCCGGTTGGCGAGCCGGCTGAGAGGCAGCGACTGGAGCCAGATCCGGCCCGGACCGGTCAGCGTGGCGAAGAAGAGGCCTTCACCGCCAAACAGGGCCGACTTGATCTTTCCCACGTACTGGATTTCGTAATTGACCGTGGGCTGGAACCCGACGATGCATCCCGTATCGACGCGGATCGTTTCACCCGCCGCGAGCGTGCGTTCGTGCAGTGTGCCCCCGGCGTGCACAAAGGCCCATCCGTCGCCCTGCAGCCGCTGCATGATGAAGCCCTCGCCGCCGAACAACCCCACGCCGAGCCGGCGCTGGAACGCGATCCCGATCGACACCCCTTTCGCGGCGGCGAGAAACGAGTCCTTCTGGGTGATCAGCTCGCCGCCGATCCGGGCGAGCTGGACGGCCACGATTTTTCCCGGGTACGGCGCCCCGAACGCAACCTTCCGCTTCTGGCTCGTGCGGTTGTGAAACACCGTCATGAACAGCGATTCTCCAGTCAGCAGCCGCTTGCCGGCGCCCATCAGCGCACCGAGCACGCCGCCCTGCTTCTGGGAGCCGTCTCCGAAGATCGTCTCCATCTCGATCCCGTCGTCCATGTACATCATCCCGCCCGCCTCGGCGACCGTCGCCTCCTGCGGATCGAGCTCAATCTCGACGAACTGCATGTCGTCGCCGAAGATCTGGTAGTCGATTTCGTGCATTGCCGCCATCGGATGTGTCCTTTCAGCTGACGGGCCGCGGCCCGCCCGTGCATTGTACTGTTGAGCAGCACGGGGGCCGAGCGGGCATCCGCGTCACGCGGCCCGTTCCGCGCCATAATGAAGGCATGACGATGTCCCTTCGAATGATGACGCGGGTGGTACTCGCCTGCGCAATGGCCGTTCTCGGTCCCTGGGACCTGGGTGCGCAGTCGGAACCGCACGTGGCCGTGTTCAAGAGCGCGACCTGCGGGTGCTGCGCGAAGTGGGTCGACCATCTGAAGGCCAACGGATTTGCGACCACCTCGACGAATGTCGACGACGTGGCGGTGGTGAAGGCGAAGCACGGCGTTCCCCGTGCCGTGCACTCCTGCCACACGGCTCTCGTCGGAGGCTACGTCGTCGAGGGGCACGTGCCGGCGTCCGACATCAAACGCCTGCTGAAAGAGCGGCCGGCGATCAGCGGGATTGGTGTCGCGGGAATGCCCGCGGGATCCCCCGGCATGGAGAGCCCCACTCCGCAGCGCTACGACGTGCTGTCGTTCGACAAGCAGGGTCAGACGCGCGTGTACTCGACGCACGGGAACTGACCGTCCCGCCATGCGGCACGCGTCCTGCCGGCGGATCTCTGGGCGCGGCCGGCGTGAACTCGTCCTGTTGGTGGCCCTGCTGGTGCCGTGGCCGGTAGCCGCGGTCAACGGCTCGCTCACGCCGTCCGATACGCAACGCGCACTGAAGGTGGCTGGCGGTACGGAGGCCGCCCGGGGGAAATTCCACGCGCCGTACGTGATCGAGGTGAAGCACCGGCTCGTGCGAGGGCTGGAGGTTCTCACGGAGTTCCGCCGCACCGTGACGGCCGCCGAGAACGCGCGGACGCGGGGCGACTGGGCTGTCGCGCACGGAGCCCGGAGTCTTGGTGGAAGGGGCGTCGAAGACACGGTCAAGCCCTGGCGGAAGAAGGTGACGATCATCGCCACCCTGCAGTTCGACCCGATGCACACCTACGTGACGGTCCCGAACTGCGAAGTGATGATGGGAGGCATGCCCGTGCTCGCCTCGCTCGACCGGCGCACCACCCCGCTCTCGTCGCTCCCATACTCGAGCCGCGGCGTGGTGACGACCTCGCTCGTCGGGGCGACGATCGAGGCGGACTTCGACGCCGACGCCGTAGGGCAGACAACCCGGTCCGCTGTGGTGATGTGCGAGGGCAGGGACGTCGTCCGTGTCGAAATCGATTTCAGCCGGCTCGAATAGGGCGAAGGCACGCCCCAGAGCCGCTCGGGGCGCGGGAATATTCGGCACGACGGGCGGCGGATCAGCTAGAATCGTTGGTGGATGATCGAGTCGGGCTCAGCCTGCACTGCCCACCGCTACGCCCGGGCCGGTCGCTGACCGGCCTTTTTGCTGTACCGCGCACCGGCGCGCTGACGATAGGGGGACCTCCATGGCGAACCGCACCAAGGTTACACAACAGAAGCGCGCGCGCGAGCGCGCCAAGCAGGAGCGGATGCAGGAAAAGACCCGGCGCCGCGAAGAAGTGAAGGTCCGGAAAGCCAACGAGCCATCGATGGCCACCGCTGGAGAGGATCCCGATATCGCCGGCATCATCCCCGGACCTCAGCCACGGCCGTGGGACGACGAGGATGTGGTCGAGGAAGTGGCGGCGGATGCGGAAAAAACAGACGCCGACTGACGCGCCGGGTTCCTCCACCTGATGATCGTCCTGTATGTGGCCCTCGGCGGCGCCATTGGATCGGCCGCCCGTTTCCTCCTTGCCGGGGCCGTCAACGGACCCTCACGCCCGCACTCGCCGGCCGGCACCTTCGTCGTCAACGTGCTGGGATGTTTTGCCTTCGGCCTCGTGGTGGCCCTCGCCGATCGCCGCTTTCCGCTGACCGCGCCAGCGCGGGCCTTCCTTCTGGTCGGGATCCTGGGCGGATTCACGACATTCTCCTCATACACGCACGAAACGTTCGTCCTGCTTCGGGAGGCCGATGTGCTTCGCGCCGCGGTCAACGCGGGCGGGCAGGTGTGCCTGGGACTGCTGGCCTTGTGGGCCGGGTACGCCGTGGCCCGTGTGCTGTGAGGGAAGGGCGGCGGCCGGCAAGAGGTCGGTCTGCTGACCGCCACGCCGACCGCCGAAACTGGTCGGATGCTTCAGTGCGGAAGGTCAGACCCTCCGGCGCCCGCTGACCAGGCCGAGAACGAACAGCACCAGCGCGATGACCAGCAGGATGTAGATGAAGTTCCCCATCGTGTAACCGCTGACGAGCCCCAGGAGCCACAGTACCAGCAGTATCACCGCAATCGTAAAAAGCATCATTCCCCTCCTGCTGACCATTGAGCACAACGCGTACCGCCGCGCCGGACCTCGACAATGTTCCGAAACAGACGCCGTTTACGCGGGACATTGCGCCTGCCTGTGTCGCCCGCTACCCTGAATGGGGCGCGCGGCCGCTGAGGTTTGGCAAGCTCAGGGCTCGCGATCGACCGTCACCTCGACCATTCCCAGCGGTTCCTCGAGGGCGACGAACAGATCGTCGGGGTTCTCCATGCCGGAGCGGAAAAGGTCCGCCGGGCGGTAGGGGCGCTCGTGGAGTGCGAGCGACACCTCCGAGATCTCCCGGTAGGTCGCCAGCACCACGTCCGCGATGGCGTAGAGAGTGTGCTGGACCGAGCGGCCGCGGTGCCAGGCGAACGTCTCGATGATGGCCGCGCGCACCCCCTGGCGGAAAGGGCGAAACGTCACGTCGGGACTCGTATACGTCCAGCGCGCGGTCAGCCCGCCGACGAGCAGCTGCTGCAGGCCGTCGCCGGTCCCGTCCTCGGCGTCGGTCCCCGGTGGCGGTGCGAATCCCGAGGTACGCATCAGCGACAGATCGTCGAGGCCGGCGACCACCGCCACCTCGCGGCCGTCGCTCGTGATGGCAGCCGTCTTCTGCTCCGGCGTGCCGGCCATGAAGGCCTGCCCCTGCGACCGGCCGCCGGCGTCGAGGCGCGTCCAGGACTTCTCGGTGATGTCGACGCGCGCGCGCGTGATCGCCGGGTGGCCGCCCAGCACGCGTTCGCAAAGCGCGATGCCGAACTCCTCGATTTCCGCCGCCCCGTGCTCGCGCGCCGTGCGATGGACGAGGT
>JALZOC010000254.1 GCA_030857365.1 Acidobacteriota bacterium | reverse complement strand
GGCTGCGACTGCGGCGCGAGATCGGAAAGGATATCGAGCGCGGGCGCCGCGAGATCCTTGCCGATCTGCTCGACGTTGTGGACAACCTCGATCGCGCGCTCGAGGCGGCGAGACACACACCGTCGCTCGACGCGCTCCTGCAGGGTGTCGAGATGGTGCAGCGCCAGTTCCTCGGAAAGCTCGAGGGCCTCGGCGTCAAACGGATCGACGTGACCGGCGCCGCGTTCGATCCCTCCATTCACGAAGCGGTCTCTGCCGTCCCGGCGCAATCATCCGAGGAAGACGGGCGCGTCGTCGGCGTCGTGCGGCACGGGTATACGATCGGCTCCGAGGTGCTCAGGCCAGCGTCCGTGGCCGTGGCTAAAACGCAGGACTGAACGGCGCGTGCGCCAGATATCTTTGCTGATGTCCCGACGCGAACTCGCCGCAGTGATCCTCGCATCTGCACTCGTCACGCTCGACGGCACCGCCGCGACGGTCGCGCTGCCGGCGATCGGGAGCGAACTTGCAGTGCCCTTCTCGCGACTGCAGTGGATCAGCAATGCGCCCCTGCTGGCCCTCGCGGCCCTGCTGCTGCCTGCGGGAGGGCTCGCCGACAGTTACGGCCGGGCGCGGCTGGTGCGGGTTGGCCTGTTGACCTTCGGGGCGGCCTCCGCCGCGTGCGCGCTGGCACCGTCTTACCCCTGGCTCATTGCCGGCCGGGTCGTGCAGGGCGCCGGTGGGGCCCTCGTGCTGCCCGCCGCGCTCGCCCGCCTTCGCGCCACATACACGGCGCCGGAGGAGCGGACCCGCAAGTTCGGCGTGTGGGCGGCCTGGACAGGCGTCGCCGCGGCGGCCGGCCCCCTGCTCGGCGGCGGCCTCGTCGACCTGCTGTCCTGGCGCGCAGTCTTCGTGATGTCGAGCAGTCTCGCGGCTGGGGCGCTCATCCTCCTCGGCAGCGCCGGCGATCGTGATCATGTGAGACAGCGCAGGGGCATCCCTGTCAGGGAGGCCACGGCGCTCGCCGTGTTCCTGGGGGCCACAGCGTACCTGCTCATCGAAGGAGGGGCGGCCGGCTGGACGTCGAAGCGCATGCTGTTAGTCGCGCTGCTGGTACCCCTGTCAGTCACGATTGCCACACAGGGATCCCGCAGGGTGGCCCTCTTTCCCCGCGAACTGCTCGCGCGCCGCAACTGCATGGCGGCCAACGGAGCGACCTTTGCCCTCTATCTCGGGATGTTCGGCCTCCCGTTCCTCCTGGTGTTGTACACGCAGCAGGCGCTGAAGTATTCGGGCACGTGGGCCGGCGCGGCCGTCCTGCCCATTTCGGTGATGCTGTTCCTCGCGGAGCCCTTCGGCCGGATGGCCGGACGGGTTGGAACGCGGCGCCTGATCCTCCTCGGATCCCTCGTTGCGGCCGCCGGGATCCTCTGGATCGCCGCGGGAGCGCATCCACTCGCGTTCTGGCCCCGCCTGATCGCAGGCGCCGCGCTCTTCGGCCTTGGCGTCAGCATGGCGGTGTCGCCGCTGACGCATGCCGCCGTCGCCGCCGTGCCCGAGGCATGCGCGGGCGCTGCGTCGGGACTGAACCATGCCACGGTGCGGGCATCGGGCCTCCTCGCGATTGCCCTGCTCGGCACCCTGGCGGGCGGGAGCGATGCGACGGGCATCTCCCCCGAAGGCTTCCGCCGCGCCATGTGGGTCTGCGGGGTGCTCGTCGGGGCCGGGGGGCTCGCCGGTGGGCTCCGCATCCGGGATGAGGAACCCGGCGGCCTCACGAGCAGCGGCTGATGCGCGGACGCGCGCCCTTTTGAACAGGAGATCAGGAGATCAGGAGACTAGACATTAGAATGCGCAGGCCTATTCGCGGGGGAAGTGATTTCTGCGCAGCGGCAGTGAACTCCTCAAGGCTTCTTGGCGTATAGCGCTGGATGCACGAGGCGCCTGAGCCCAGCTCTCAGGCTCGTGACATTGAAGTTCATGAGGAGGCCCGCCGGGTACCCCGTCAGTTTCAAGTAGGTGACTACCTGGGCGAGGTGCACAGGATGAATATTCTCCACCGCTTTGAGTTCGACGATGACACACTACTCCACGACTAAGTCCATCGTCAGACTACTGTGTATAAGCTGCTCCCGATACTTGAGGCTGACGCGCCGCTCACGTTCCACACGCAGCCCGTTCGCTCGCATTTCGATGAGCATGCAATCCCGATACACCGATTCCAGAAGGCCCGGCCCAAGGGTTCTATGCACCTGGATCGCGCAGCCGATTACCCTGGCCGTCAACGACTCGATGCGAGCCTGACCTTCCTTCTCCATGACGTGCCAAAAGCATGAACGGCGCCGCGCATTTCTCACCGATTTTCAGGTGTGACGGTTCATAAGCAGCAATACGTGCAACCACGTCTCAGCTGATTGTGCCAAAAATTCGAAGCTACAGTCGGATCTTCTGGCCTCCTGATCTTCTGTTAGAAGGGTAAAATAGCGCATGCCTCTTTACGAATATGAGTGCGGTGACTGCCGGAAGCCCTTCGAAGCGCTGGTGACAGCCAGCCGTACGCCGGCATGCCCGGCGTGCAGCGGAACGAACCTCGCGAAGCTGCCCTCGAGTCCCGGCCGGGTGGGCCTGGGATCCGGCCGATCCGAGAGCCCGTCCGCCGCACCGGCCGGAGCGTCGTGCGGAGCTGGCAGGTGCGGCTGCGCGAACTGATCGAGGCGAACCGCTGAGAGCCATATCAGCCTCCATCGACGACAAAGCAGACCGCAGAACCAAATCCTGTAAGCTCTCGCGCATGATGCTTCGACGCGCCACCGTCGTGCTTGCTGCCGCGGTGCTGGTTCCGCCGCCCATCCACTCTCAACAGCCGCCCGACCTGCGTGGGTTCACGCCGGCCGGCGCCGACGCCGAACGGGCGCTCGAGCGTCGGTTCCGCGCAATTCCCAGCCCCGAGAAGCTCCGCGAATACATGCGTGCGATTACGGAGGAACCCCACTATGCGGGTGGGCCTGGCAGCCGCAAGGTCGCCGATTACATGGTCGGGAAGTTCACTGCGTGGGGTTTGAACGCATCGATCGAGGAGACGGAGGCGCTGCTGCCGCTCCCGCTCGAGCGCCGGCTCGAGCTCGTCGCGCCGGAGCGCTTCGTCGCTGCGCTGACGGAGCCGAGGATCGAGGCCGACTCCGACTCGGGTGACGCAGGGCAGCTGCCGACGTTCAATGCGTACGCGGCAGACGGCGACGTAACGGCGGACCTCGTCTACGTGAACTACGGGATTCCGGAAGACTACGAGCAGCTCCGCAAGCTGAACGTCGACGTCAAGGGGAAGATCGTGCTCGCGCGGTACGGCCGGAGCTGGCGCGGGATCAAGGCGAAGCTCGCCTGGGAGCACGGCGCGCTCGGCTGCATCATCTATTCGGATCCGCGCGACGACGGCTTCTTCCAGGGGGCTTCGTATCCGGAGGGCCCGTGGCGTCCGGAGCACGGGGTACAGCGCGGAAGCGTGATGGACATGCCGATTCATCCGGGTGATCCGCTTACACCAGGGTGGGGAGCCAAAGCGGGGGGGCGGCGGCTCTCCCGGACCGAGTCGGCCACCCTCCTCAGGATTCCGGTCCTGCCAATCTCGTATGCGGACGCACTGCCCCTGTTGCGGAACCTGAAAGGCGTCGTCGCCCCTGAAGCGTGGCGAGGCGCGCTTCCCGTCACGTACCACGTCGGGCCCGGCCCCTCCAGGGTCCACCTGAAGGTGGCGTTCGACTGGCAGATCCGTCCCGTGTACAACGTGATCGTCCGGATCCCGGGAGCGGACTTTCCCGACGAATGGATCATCTATGGCAACCATCACGACGCGTGGGTGAATGGCGCCTCGGATCCGACGAGCGCGAACGTGGCGCTAATGGAGACCGCGCGCGGGCTGGCCGAACTCCTCAGGAGCGGGTGGAAGCCCCGGCGAACGATCGTGCTCGCGTCCTGGGATGGTGAAGAGTGGGGGCTCATGGGTTCGACCGAGTGGGCCGAGACGCACCAGGAGGAGCTCCGGCGCAAGGCCGTGGTGTACATCAACAGCGACAGCACCGGCAAAGGCTGGCTCGGCATGGGAGGATCGCACTCCCTCCAGGCCTTCATCAACGAGGTCGCGCGCGACGTTGACGACCCCCGCGGCACCGGCATGAGCGTGCTCGACGCCAGGCGCGCGAGGCTGGCCGACCAGGCGGCGACGACGGCGGAGCGTGATGCCATCCGGGGGCGGCGCGAGATCCCCCTCGACGCGCTCGGCTCTGGTTCCGACTACACCGCGTTTCTCGATCACCTGCAGATTGCCTCCCTCAATCTGGGGTTCGGCGGCGACGACGGAGGGGGCGTGTACCACTCGATTTACGATTCGTTCCACTGGTACACCACGTTCTCCGACGGCACGTTCGTACACGGCGCGGCGCTGTCGCAGATCATGGGGACGGCGCTGCTGCGCCTCGCGAATGCCGATGTCCTCCCCTTCGACTTCCGGGCTATGGCGGAAACATTGGGGAAGTACGTGGACGAAATCGATGCCCTCGGGCAGGAGCGCATCAGGTCCAGCGGGGCGGAAGGCAGGGAGGTTGACCTGAGCCGGATCCGCACGGCCGTTCGAAGCCTCTCCAGGGCGGCGGATGCGTACGAGCGCGCGGTCCTGCGGGTGCCGGAAAGGACACGTGCCCCTGCGGGAGCGCGACTGGCGGAACTGAACCGGCTGCTGTACTCCACCGAGCGTGCGTTCCGCCACGAACCCGGACTGCCGCGGCGCCCCTGGTTCAAGCACCTCGTGTACGCGCCGGGATTCTACACGGGGTACGGCGTCAAGACGCTCCCCGGAATTCGCGAAGGGATCGAACAGGACCAGTGGGACGAGGCGAAGTCGTTCGTGCCGATTGTCGCCGGTGCGATCAACAGGCTCGCCCGCGAGGTGGATCGCGCGGCGGCCCTCCTGAAGCGAACGGGCGACTAAGGGAGTGGCTGGAGCGCCGCCAGCGCGATTCCCGCAGCAACGACGACGTTCAGGGAATCGACGCCTGCCGCGAGCGGAATGCGGACCCTCGCGTCAGCCATCGCCAGCACCCCCTCGGTTAAGCCCTCGCCCTCTCCGCCGACGAGCGTGACGAGGCGCCCTCCGCGGAGCGTGCGGGTAC
>JALZOC010000253.1 GCA_030857365.1 Acidobacteriota bacterium | reverse complement strand
CTGACATACACCGCGCCGCCGGCCTTCCAGGTCTCCACGATCCAGCAGGACTTCCGGGGCGCGAACAACTACCGGCCCAACGTCGTCGGAAACCCGGTGCTGCCGGCGTCCGAACGGACTCCGCGGCGATATCTCGACGCGAACGCCGTCGTCATTCCGACTGATCCAAGCCAGCCGTTCGGCAACGCGCCACGCAACAACATCCGCGGACCCTACGTCTGGCAGGTGGATTTCGTCGCGGGGAAGCGGTTCCCGATGCCGTGGCCCGGCGGTCGCGCGGAGTTCCGGCTGGAGGCGTTCAACCTGCTGAATCGGACGAACTTCCGTGCCCCGAACGCCAATCGCAGCGCCGGGGCGTTCGGCACGATCACCACGACGTACGATCCCCGCCAGCTCCAGCTCGGGGTCAAGGTGATGTTCTGAGACAGCTTCCAGCTCCCAGCGTCCAGCTTCCAGCTGGGAACTCGCCGACAACCGTAGGCCGGGGCGTTCAGCCCCGGCACGCACGATCATGATCAAGACACTCCTCATCGCGGGCGTTGTTGGCGCCACGCTGCAGACGCTCCCTCCACAGAAAAAGATACTCATCGCCCACCGGGGGGCTTCCGCATACGCGCCGGAGCACACAATCGAGGCGTACAAGCTGGCGCTCGAGCAGGGGGCCGAGTTCGTCGAGCAGGACCTCGCCGTCACGAAGGATGGCGTGCTCGTGTGTATCCACGATCTCACGCTCGATCGCACGACGAACGTCGAGGAGGTGTTCCCGGATCGCTACACCGAAGAGTCGTCCGGCGGGACGCGGGTGAAGCGCTGGCTGGTGCACGACTTCACGCTCGCGGAAATCAAGCGCCTCGACGCGGGGTCCTGGTTCGCCAGCAAGTTCGCCGGCGCCACGATTCCAACCTTTCAGGAGGCGATCGACGTCGTCAGGGACAAGGCGGGCATCTATCCGGAGTTGAAGGATCCCCAGTTCTACCGCGGGCGGGGCGTCAGACCTGACGTGCTGCTGGCGGACGTGCTCAGGAAGAACGGCCTCGTCGCCAATCCAAAGACGCCTGTGATCATCCAGTCGTTCGACGACACGACACTGCGTCAGCTCGCGAAGGATCTGCCCCAGGTGCCGCGGGTGTTCCTTGTCGACCCGCTCGGAGCGGCACGCCTGGACTCGGCGGAGAAGCTCCGTGAGATTGCCACATGGGCGTCCGGCGTGGCGCCGAACAAGGCCATCGTCGCCTCACGCCCGGAGCTCGTGAGCGCGGCTCACGCGGCCGGGCTGAGCGTCACGCTGTGGACCTTCCGGTCATCGACGACCCCGTCCGGGTCGGTTCGTGACGAGATGGCGAAGTACCTCTACGCGCTCGGCGTCGACGCGGTGTTCACCGACAATCCCGATCAGTTCCCGAGACGCTGACCGTCGCGATCCTCGGGAGCGACGACGGTCGCGTCCGGCACGCCGTGGTGCCGCGCGATGCACACGTCGTAGAGCCAGCCCCCGAGCACGCCCCCAATCGGGGGCGCCACGATCGGCACCCACCACCAATGGTTCCCCGCGCGGAAAACCTCGCCGCCCCAGCCGGCGACGGCCGTGAACAGCCGCGGGCCGAAGTCGCGCGCCGGATTGATGGCATACCCGGAGTTGAATCCGAACGCCGCGCCGATCGCGACGACGAGCAACCCGACGATCACGGGACCCTGACCCACCGCAGGCGGCGCGTTGCGACTGTCGGTCAACGCGAAGATGACGGCCACCAGCAGCGCCGTGCCGACAATCTGGTCGATGACGCCTCCGGGGAAGGTGCTGAGGAAGGGCTGCGGGTAGGTGGCCCAGATTCCCGCGGTCCCCTGAGCCCCGGCGACCTGGCGGATGCCGCCGTCGAATGCATTCAGCGCCTCGAAATAGGTGACGTAGATGACGGCCGAGGCGGCAAACGCGCCCGCAAGCTGTGCGATCGTGTACGGAATCACCTTGCGCCAGGGGAATGCGCGGTGGACCGCGAGCGCCAGGGTCACGGCGGGGTTGAGGTGGGCGCCGGAGACCCCTCCGGCCACGTAGCATCCCATCGTCACGGCCAGGCCCCAGACGAGGTTGATCGCCAGAAAGCTGCCGACTGCGCTGCGGCTCAGGACGAACTGGGCCACCACGCCCACGCCGAACGTAATCAGCACGAAGGTGCCGAGGAACTCCGCCAGGAGCTCGCGCCGGTCGCCGTGCAATGTCTTGGACATGGATCCCCTGATGCTGATCGGCTGTTATTCGCCCTTCGCGGCTCGCCCGCGAATTCGCTGCGGGAGTATATCCCCTCTCGCCGACTCCTGTACGGGGGCCAGACCCCGAGTTCGATTAGACTTTCGTGCGCGGCCCACGTCCGGGCCGCCTCACGCGTTCCGGAGCCCACGTGCCTTACATCCTCGCCCTCGACCAGGGAACCACGAGTTCGCGCGCCATCGTTTTCGATCGCGACGGGGGCATCGTGGCCCTCGCGCAGAAGGAATTCGCCCAGGTGTTTCCCAGGCCCGGCTGGGTGGAGCACGACCCGCAGGAGATCTGGACCACGCAGATAGCCGTGGCGGTCGAAGCGCTCGGCCGTGCGCAAGTCCGGCCGCGCGACATCGCGGCCATCGGCATCACCAATCAGCGCGAAACGACGGTCGTGTGGGATCGCGACACGGGCGAGCCGGTGTGCAACGCCATCGTGTGGCAGGACCGGCGCACCGCCGAGTTCTGCGACACGCTGAAGGCGGAGGGCCACGAGGGCTTCGTGCGCGAGCGCACCGGGCTCGTCGTCGACGCCTATTTCTCGGGGAGCAAGGTGCGATGGATTCTGGACAACGTTCCTGGCGCGCGCACCCGGGCCGAGGCCGGCCGGCTGGCGTTCGGGACGGTGGACTCCTGGCTCGTCTGGAAACTCACGAGCGGCGCGACACACATCACCGACGTGAGCAATGCGTCGCGCACCATGCTGTTCAACATCCACACGCTCGCGTGGGACGAGGAACTTCTGCGCCTGCTCGACGTGCCGGCCAGCATGCTGCCCGAGGTCCGTGGATCGAGCGAGGTCTACGGCCGCGTGTCCACCAGCCTCGGCGTGGCGGACGTCCCGATTGCAGGGATCGCGGGGGACCAGCAGGCGGCGCTCTTCGGGCAGATGTGCGTCAGTCCTGGTCTCTCGAAGAACACCTACGGTACGGGGTGCTTTCTCCTGCAGAACACCGGGACGAAGCCGGTGCCGTCGGCCAACCGCCTGGTCACGACGGTCGCGTGGAAGATCGGCGATCGCACCGAGTACGCGCTCGAAGGCAGCGTGTTCATCGGCGGGGCGGTAGTGCAGTGGCTGCGCGACGGCCTCGGTCTCATCGCCAAATCGGGGGATGTCGAGCGCCTCGCCGCGTCGGTGGCGGATAACGGCGGGGTGTACCTGGTCCCGGCCTTCGCGGGGCTCGGAGCGCCGCACTGGGATCCGTACGCGCGCGGCCTGATGGTGGGCATCACGCGGGGAACGACGGCCGGGCACGTGGCGCGAGCGGCCATCGAGAGCATTGCCTACCAGGTCGACGATCTGCTCGACGCAGTCGCGCGGGATTCGGGGATCGCGGTGGGTGAGCTCCGCGTGGACGGCGGTGCGTCCACCAACGACGCGCTGCTGCAGTTCCAGGCCGACCTGCTCGGCGTCCCGGTCGTGCGCCCTGCGGTGACTGAAACCACGGCGCTGGGTGCGGCGTACCTCGCGGGGCTGGCGGTCGGGTTCTGGTCGTCGGCGGACGAGATCGCGGGACAGTGGCGGGTCGATCGCCGGTTCGAGCCTGCCATGGCGCGAGCCGACGCGGCGCGGCTGCGGGCGCGCTGGCGCGAGGCCGTGAGCCGATCGAAGGGCTGGATGCCGGCAGGCCGGGAGGCATGACGCACCGCGCCGGGCTGACGCGGGCCGACATGCTCTCGCGTCTCGATCGGCACGAGAGCGCGTGGGATTTCGTGATCATCGGCGGTGGGGCAACGGGCGTCGGGATCGCGGTTGACGCGGCGTCGCGCGGGTACTCCGTGCTGCTGCTCGAACAGAGCGATTTCGGCAAGGGAACCTCCAGCCGCAGCACAAAGCTCGTGCATGGGGGCGTCCGCTATCTCGAACAGGGCAACATCTCGCTCGTGATGGAAGCGCTCAAGGAGCGGGGGATTCTCCGCCAGAACGCTCCTCATCTCGTCAGCAACCTTCCATTCGTCGTGCCCAACTACGACTGGTGGGAGACGCCCTTCTACGGCATCGGCCTCAAGGTGTACAACCTCCTGGCGGGCAAGTATGGCTTTGGCGATTCGTCCATCCTGTCCCGCGACGAGACGCTGCGCCGGCTCCCGACGATCCGGACCGATGGCCTCCGCGGGGGGGTGGTGTATTACGACGGCCAGTTCGACGACTCGCGCTTGCTCGTCAATCTCGTGCAGACGGCCGCGGAGCAGGGGGCGACGCTGCTCAACTACGCCCGCGTGACCGCGCTCACGAAGGCCTCCGATGGCACGATCGACGGGGTCCTGGCGGTCGAGACCGAGACGGGCCGGGAGCTCCGGGCGGCCGCGCGCGTCGTCGTCAACGCGACGGGGCCGTTTGCCGACAGCGTCCGCCGCCTCGCCGACCCAGCCGCCGCGGCGCTGATTGCGCCGAGCCAGGGCATCCACCTGGTGTTCGATCGCTCGTTTCTGCCGGGCACCTCGGCCATCATGGTGCCGCACACGCGGGATGGGCGCGTGATGTTCGCCATCCCGTGGCACGGGCACACGCTCGTCGGCACGACCGACACGCCGATTCCGGAAGCGGCGCTCGAGCCGACGGCGCAGGAAAGCGAGATTGCGTTCGTGCTCGAAACAGCATCGCTGTACCTGCACAAGGCGCCCACGCGCGCCGACGTGCTCAGTGTGTTCGCCGGCATCCGGCCGCTGGTGCGATCCGGCGACAGCCGCCTCACCGCCGCGCTGTCGCGCGATCACACGATCCACATCGACGCGTCCGGGCTGCTGACGACGGCGGGAGGGAAGTGGACGACCTACCGGCACATGGCCGAAGATACCGTCGACCAGGCGGCCGACTTCGCCCGCCTTCCGGAACGCCGGTGCATCACCAGGGAGCTGCACGTTCATGGCTTCGCGCAGCCGGCCGATGAGCCAGGTGCGCTCAGCCTGTACG
>JALZOC010000252.1 GCA_030857365.1 Acidobacteriota bacterium | reverse complement strand
GATCTTGGACGTCGTTCTGGGTCACCGGGTGGACCTCTGGCGGGGGAACTTCCGTCGCTCAGGAATGGCCCACACCTCGCCGCAGTCCTGGCAACGGAGGTAGACGAAACGCTCCGTCAGCGTGGCCGCTTTCACAACCTCTGCGTCGCACTTCGGGCACTGCTGGCGGCCCACCTGTGGGAGAGAGGTTGTGTCTGCCACGTACGTCACCGCGATGCTTGTGAGTCCACGGGAACGGCGGCCGGCGGCGAGGGCCGTCCCCACTTCCGGCGCTCCCGGGCGAGCCACACCTCGCCGCATTGCGTGCAGCGCAAGGACACGAAGTGGGCAGTAAATGTGGCGATCTCTGCCACGGTCGCCGAACATTCGGGGCACGGTTCGACGCTCGGCGCAGGCTCCGCACCGGGAAACTCGATCATGGTGAGCGAGAGAGTGACACAAGCTCGACTGTTTAGCAATTATAAGGACGTAAGGATGGCCTCTAATCCAGAAGGTGCCAAGGTGCGGGTTCGGCGTGGTTCAACATTCCACATTTCACTTGTTGAGCCGGTCCCAGTCGCGATGCCTGTGCTTGCGGCCGATCATCGGGACAACCCGAACGAAACAGAGAACGGCCCACATGAACACACACGCCGCGGATGCCAGAACGATCGGCGCCAGGATCAAGTACGCGGCCAGTAGGACCATGTCGAGCACGCGCTGATGTTAATCGCTGTGTGGGCGACATGCACGGCAACATCTTCGAATGGTGCCGCGACTGCTATCACACGCGGTGGGTCGGCCTGGCGAGCCCGGCTTGACCGCGACATATGTCGGATCCGACCTCTGCTTTTACGGCGTTACTTACGGCGCGATGCTTGCGCTCCTGTGGGTCCGCGTGTAGTGTCGCTCTCCCGAGGCACCGTGACCGCCCCTCCAGTTCGACTCCTCTTCGTCTCAGATCACTCCGACACGCTGGAGATGTACGCTGGCGCGTTGCAGGAGGCGGGACTGGACGTGCAAAGGGCGCGAGGGCTCCATCACGTGCCCGTGCGCTCCATGGATGTAGCCGTCATCCAGTTGCGCCCGGGTGACGACGCGCGAGAATCGGCGGGACGCTGCGGAGAGTGACCGATTGTTCGGTGTTGATTGCGCTCGTCGCCTTCAACCTGGAGCTGGCTCCCGGCGTGTTCGATCGAGTGCTTCCCGTTCCGCTCATGCCCGCCGACCTCGTGAGAATCATCTGCTCGATGGTGCCCTGCTAGAGGCCGGCTCGCTGCCCGAGCGACGGCGGCTTGCAGACCTGTATCGATCGTCTCGATACGGAACACGCGCACGCCACCCGGATCCGCTGCCGCAACCGCAAGCTGAAGAAAACCACCGATTTCCGGCTCGATCGCGGCTGGCGCATCGATTGCTCCGCCAGCGGCGGCCGCAGCGTAACCGCCTGTACTCCCGGTGTCGGCAATTGGATCCTTATAGCAATCGACTGGGCTAACTGGACGCTCACTCAGGACGGGGCTGGCGCCCCCGCGGCCTCGGTTGCCGCGAAGCGGAAGCTCGTGCCCGCCAGCCGTCGGCGGAGCGACGTGAGTCCATCGCCGGGACCGACGGCGCTCGGCGCGATGCTGCGGGATCGCGGACTGGTGACCGACGATCAACTCTCCACGGCCATCGCCCGCCAGAAGACCACAGGCCGCAGGCTGGGACAGATTCTCGTCGAACTCGAATTCGTCACGCCAGAGGCGGTCCTTGAGGCGCTCAGCCAGCAGCTGGGGGTTCGCACCGTTCGCGTCAACGCGCACACCGTTCAGCCCGACGCCGTGAGCGCACTGGCGGAAAAGGTGGCGCGGCGGCACACGGCGTTCCCGGTCCAGAAGATCGGGACGACGCTCGTCGTCGCGCTCGCGAGTCCGAAAGACCTGAACGCGCTCGACGACATCCGGTTCGCGTCGGGCTGCGACGTCCAGACCGTGCTCGCGCTGGAGGAGGAAATCCTTTCAGCGATCAACCGGTACTACCGCGACGAATGGCTGCTGCCCGACAGCCCGGCGTCCGTGGTGGAGGCGGTGGTGATCGATTCTCCGTCGGCGCATCCGCCCGTGCGCGATCAGGCCGCGGAGCGATCCGCGGTGGCGGTGCTGGAACGCATCATCGCGCGCGCGACGGCCGATGGCGCGAGCGACATTCACCTGGAGCCGCGCCAGGAGGACCTGCGTATCCGCTGCCGGATCGACGGCACCTTCAGGGATCTCGCGATTTTCGACCTGGCGCTCGCGCCCGCGCTGATCGCCCGGATCAAGGTGCTGTCGAACATGGACCTGGCGGAGCACCGCCTCCCGCAGGACGGCCGGTTCAGCGTGACGGTCGGCGATCAGCATCTGGACGTCCGGACGTCGACCTACCCGACGGTGAACGGAGAAAAGGCCGTCATGCGGCTGCTCGACAGCAGCGGCCTGCGGCTGCACCTCGATCGCATCGGGCTTTCGGGCGCGACCCTCGTGAACCTGCGCGAGCTGATCCATCGGCCCGAGGGCATCGTGCTGATTACCGGCCCGACAGGCAGCGGCAAGACCTCGACGCTGTACGCGGCGCTCGCGGAGCTCGTGTCGACAGGGAAGAACATCGTCACCATCGAAGATCCGGTCGAGTACGCGCTGCCGGGCGTCAACCAGGGCCAGACGAACAACAAGGCCGGGTTCACGTTCGCGGCAGGCATGCGCGCGGTGCTCCGGCAGGACCCCGACGTGATCATGGTGGGTGAGATCCGCGACACCGAGACGCTGGAGACCGCCATCGAAGCGTCGCTGACCGGCCACCTGGTCCTGTCGACCCTGCACACCAACAGCGCGGTGGCCAGCGTGGCCCGGCTGACGGAGATGGGTCTCGAACGGTATCTGTTCGCATCGAGCGTGCTCGGCATCATGGCCGCAGCGCCTCGTGCGCCGGATCTGCCGCACGTGCCGGGCGCCGGTGACGACCCCCACGGCGCTGCGCAGCATGTTCCGCGACGGTGAGCAACAGGTGTTCTACCGGGGTGCCGGGTGCCACGACTGCCGCGGCACCGGGTTCCGCGGGCGGCTGGGCATCTTCGAGCTGCTGCGGATCACCGACGAAATCCGGGAGCTCGTACTCGAGCGCGCGTCGGACGCGCGGGTCCTCGATGCCGCGCGGCGAGGCGGGATGATTACGTTGCGCGAAGAGTGCCTGGCGGTCGTGCAGGCGGGCGACACCACGCTCGAGGAAGTGCTGCGAGTTACGCAGTAGGCCGGAGCGTTCAGCTCTCCACGCCAGCCCGCTGAGCCCACCGCGGTTCAACTCACCGATCGGTTAGCCTCCCTATCCTTCCGGATAGCGTCGCGATAATGCGGGACAGCAATAATGCCGCGGATTGATTGCCTGTCGCGGTGTATTCGCACGCGGTCCGCCGGTTGCAATCCTCGAGGCATCTCAGTTGTTTCAAGGAGGGTTGCATGTTGATTCGATCATCGCTCGGTGTCCTTGTCGCGGGTTCGTCGATCGCGGCGAGTATGTCCATCGCCGCACTCGCGCAGTCGAACCCGTCTCCCGTCCGCGGACCGTTCCAGTTCGAACCGCTGCCCGCGTCAACGGCCTGCGTCGTCGGGGGAGCCGGCGCGGAGCCGGCGGAGCAGCCGTTCGTGCTTCCGCCCGGATTCATACAGACAATCATCGCGCGGGAAGGGGACGGAGGATCCACCGACAACTGGGACATGAATACGTTGAACGAAACGGGTCCGCGGGCCGGCCGGCTGTTGTACCGGACCCACGAGACGCGGACGAACGGTCAGGTGACGGTCACGGATCTCGATACCGGGCTGACTCGGATTGTCGCCCAGCGCGCCGACTGGAACCGCCTCGACGGGCTCGTGTGGACGCCGTGGCAGACGCTGCTCGTCGGAGAGGAGATGCGCCCGGAGCGTCAGCCCTCGCTGCCGGCGCCCGAGTTCCCGTTTGCGCAGGCGGGCCTGATCTTCGAGGTCGATCCGGTGACCGGCGCAAGTGTCGCCCGGCCCGCGCTTGGCGCAAAGGCGCACGAGGGCATACGGATCGACCCGCAGGGGAACGTGTATGGCATCTCCGAGACCGGCCCACTCACGAGAATCGGGGACCAGCCACGCCCCGGCGGGTATATTTTCAAGTTCGTACCCGACCAGCGCGGCGACCTGGCGAGCGGTCAACTCTACGCGCTGAAGATCGTAGGGCCTACAGGGGACCGGACCGGCGACGCTATCTGGATCCCGCTCGACAGGACGCTCGTCACAATCGACGCTGACACGGCCGCAACCCTCGCGGGGGCGACGGGCTACGGCCGGCCGGAGGATGTCGAGATGGCCACCTCGACCGGCAACAATCGCGGAGGGAGCAACGTCCTGTACGTGGCGGTGACGGACGAAAGCCGCGTCCTCCGGATCGATCTCCGTGAGCCCGCTGGCGGGAGCGAACACGCGACCGCGTTCGTCTCGGATTACGTGCGCCAGGGCGTGAATGCGCCGGCGGACTTTTCCAATCCCGACAACCTGGCGCTGGACAAGAACGGCAGCCTCTACATCACCGAGGACACGACGACGCCTCCGGGGATGGACATCTGGGTTGCGGTGCCGAACCAGGGGCAGCACGAGGCCGCCGCGCAGACGGTCCGTTTCGCCAGCCTGACGGATTGCGAGGCGGAACCCAGCGGAATCTACTTCGATCGCACCGGAACGACTCTCTATGTCAACGTGCTGCACCGAGGCGGTCCCGATATGAGGGACCTCGGCGTGGCGATTACGGAAGAACCGCGCCGCTGAAGGATGTCCCTGGTTGAGGGCCGGTCCGCACGGATCGGCCCTCAGTCACGGATTCGCGGACGCCGCCTTCGCGAGCGCCTGGACCGCCTGCACCATCGACATCAGGCCCATGCCCTTGCCCATCGAGATGTTCTGGCGGAAGATGCGCTCGACGATCTCCGGGCCCACGGTCGCAATCTCGCGCGCGGGGGTTCCCGACAGCGTCTTGTCGAGAATCGCGGCCAGCGCCTTTGCCGACACACCGGAGGGGTTCTCGACGGCGAAGTACAGCTGCAGCGTGTTGTCGGGCGCCTTCACACCCCACACGTACGCGTCGGACTCGCACTGCGGCACCTGGTGGCGCGCGGAGAACGGCCGCGTGGCGACATCGGCGGGCACTTCGCGGAAC
>JALZOC010000251.1 GCA_030857365.1 Acidobacteriota bacterium | reverse complement strand
CGTCCGAGCTCGACGACGTGACGCATCGAGGGTGCGCCGATGCCGACGAGCAGCGAGCAGCTGCCCGGCAGCCGCTCCGCCGCGCGGGTGATGAGACGCCTCCGGTCGGCGGTCTCGAAGTGCGGGTACTCGCCTGTCGCTCCCGCGATGCCGATGCCGGAGACACCTGCCTCGACGAGAAAGGCCACCACCCGATCGAACGCGGCCAGATCGAGCGCGCCGTCGTCACGTGTCGGTGTGACGACGGCGGCGAACAGGCCGGTGAGCACGCCGGACCGCGTCATGCCGGCCCTCGATCGCTGAGGACTAAAACCACACGCGCACCGCCAGCTGCATGATTCGGGGATCGTCGGCGGTCAGAATCCTGCCGAAGTTGGACGAGTTCTGGCTCGTGTTCGGCGCGCCGAGCCTGACGGTATTGAGCGCGTTGAAGGCCTCCGCGCGGAGCTGCAGCTTCGCCGTGCCGGCGACGGAGAACGTCTTGTGGAGGCCGAGGTCCAGCGTCCGCGATCCGGGCCCGCGCAGCGAGTTCCGCCCCGAGCTGCCGAATGTGCCGAGCGCGTTGGTCGTATACGCCGCGGTATTGAACCACTGCCGGATCTGTTCGGCGCGGGGCCTGTCGGACGGCAGCGACGGATCGCCGACGATGTCGGCGCGCTGACCGCCGGTGCCGCTGCGGGCGTTGTCGACGCCGCTCGCGACGGTGAAGCCGGCGCCGCTCTGGAGCGCGTAGATGCCGGTGACGGACCAGCCGGACAATACGGCGTCGAGCGCCGGGTTCCCGAACTGGCCGGGCACCTGCCAGAGCGCCGACGTGACCCAGCGGTGCCGACGGTCAGAGTTCGCAGGGCCCCAGTCGAAGTCGAGGTCGAAGGGGTTCGTCTGGGTCGCCCCAGTCTGCTTGTTCTCCGAGGTGTGGTCGAGCGTCTTCGACAGGGTGTAGCTGCTCAGGATGGAGAAGCCCCTGCTCATCCGCTTGTCGAGAGTCACTTGCAGCGAGTTGTACTGCGACTCGCCGGTCGATTCGACCGAGACGATGCTGTTGAAATTCGGAAAGAGCGGGCGCCGCTGGTTCGTCGTTGCGGTCGTGACGCCGGTGGCATAGATCGCCGGGTTCAGCTCGCGAAGTACGGCCATCCGATCGCCCCGTGAGCCGGCGTACGCCATCCTCACCAGATAACTGGGCAGGATTTCGCGTTCGAGTGTCAGATTCCAGGCCTGCAGCCGTCCGTTCTTGAGGCCGGAATCATAGCTGAACACGTTGTGCGGCAGGAAGAAGGCGGCAGTCCGCGGCACGTCGAACGGGTCGGCTGGGAACGGGTTCACGCGTCCCGCATAGGGGTTGGTCACACTGTTGGCGGCGTCGCCGGGGAACGACACGACCGTGCCGAACGGCCCCTGGTTCGCTGGACTGTTCGTCGCGATCGTGTTCGGCCGATCGTAGAAGATGCCGTATCCCGCACGTACGCTCGTCCGTCCGTTGCCGAACGGGTCGAACGCGATCCCGATCCTCGGGCCGATATCGGTCCAGGACGGGTCGTACCCGCCCTTGGGACAGGCGGGATCTCCCGGAAACGTCGCCCCCGCGGGTGCGTTCACATACACGGTCGACTGCTGACCGGGGCGGTAACAGGCCAGCCGGTCGTTCTTGTCCGTGTACGGAAAAAACGGATCCCACCGGACACCCAGATCCAGCGTCAGCCGCGAGCTCATTCGATACTTGTCCTGGGCGAACACGGCGAACGAGTGCATGCGCGTGTTCTTGTACTCTCCGATGCCCTGTTCGAACGACGAGAACTTACCGAGCAGGAAGTCGGCGAGCGCGTCGCCCGTGAACGGCGCCCCCCCGGAAAAGCTGAAACGACCGTTCGCCCGGAAGTTGTTCACGATGTCCCCCTGGCCGTAGCTGTAGTCGACGCCGGTGGCCACTTCGTGGCGACCCGCCGTCCAGCGCATGGTGTCGACCAGCTGGATTTCGTTGCGCAGGAACGTGTTCGTGTCGCCGGAGTTGATGTTGAAGTATCCGCTGACTCCAAAGACCCACTGCGGCGTTTTGTCGTTGAACGCGTTGATGCCCAGCGACGAGTAGTCGGGCGGATAGATCTGGAAGTTGCGGTTGCTCGTGCGATTGAAGGTCACGACGAGGTTGTTCAGCAGGCTCGGGCTGATGATGTAGGTGTCGTTGATCGACCCCACCGTGTTCTGCCACGTCCGCCCGAAGGCGCTGCTGAGGATGTTTCCGGTCGCGAGATTCGGCGGCGTCGACGCACGCGACACCCAGCCGCGCCCGTAGGCGCGATGTTTGTTGCCCAAGACATGGTCGAGCCGCACCAGGTACTGATTGTCGTCGAGCGACTCGGGCTGCTGGAAGCGGAGCGTCATCGGATTGTCGCCGGCGCCCGGATTGGGCAGCGGCAGCCAGTCGCGCAGGATGTTCACGGCTGCCGGACTGAACAGGGACGCCGGGATCTGGTTGTTCGCAAACGTTGCCCCCGTGAACGGGTTGCGCAACGGCCGCGTGATGGCCGAGAAGTCCCCGGCGCGCATCGCCGACGTGGGCACGAGACTCGAGCGCGTCGTCGGCCGGCGGTCCTGCTGTGTGCCCTGGTACGAGCCGAAGAAGAACGTGCGGCTGCGCAGGATGGGGCCTCCGAACGTCCCGCCATATTGGGACCGCTTGAGGCCGTCGTCCACGCCCGGCGTGAAGACGTTCGTCGCGTTCAGCTTGTGGTGCCGGAAGTACCCGAAGCCGAGCCCGCGGTAGCTGTTCGTGCCGGCCCGAGTCACCGCGTTGACGATCGCTCCCACGTTGCGGCCGTATTCCGCATTGAAGCTGTTCGTCTGGACACTGAACTCCTGGAGCGCGTCCGGATTGGGGAGCGGGTTCGGCGCGTTGCTGTAGTGGTCGTTGTTCGACCCGCCATCGAGTACGTAATTCGTGGTGTTGCCGCGCGCGCCATTCGATGACACGCCCTCGGCACCCGGATACGTCGTGCCGGACGTGACGCTGGTGCGATCCGAGAGGACGCCGGCGACAAGTGTCATCAGCTGCGCGGCATTGCGGCCGTTCAGCGGCAGCGATTCGATGCGCTCCTGGTCCACGACAGTCTTGAGTGTGCCGCTGGTCGTATCGACCGTCGTCGCCATCCCGCTCACCGTGATCGTGTCGGTGACGGCGCCGACCGTGAGCACGACATCGAGACGGATCTCCTCGTTGACGCGTACCACGACGTCCGTGTTTCGGGCGCCCTGGAAGCCCGTCAGCTCGGTGTCGACCGAATACCGCCCGACGGGCAGCCCGCGGAGCACGTACACGCCGACGTCATTGGTCGTCCCCGTGGTGACCGCATTCGTGCCTTCGTGTCGCGCCGCGACGGCCACACCGGGCAGCACGCCGCCGCCGGCATCGCGCACGACGCCCGTGATGCCGCCGGTCGTGGTCTGGGCAGCTGCCGGGCACGCAAGAGCCACGAGCAGCCATGCTGTGAAGGTGAGAGTCTTGCGACACATAAGGCCTCCTCGTCGGCAACAACGTCCCGGACGATTTGACCGCACGGCGATTCCGGAAGTCAATAGTTCTGGTATTTGTCGACTGGAATTGAAACGCCGTTTCGAATGAGGTTGCCAAGCACGGAAAGCCTTTGCTACTTTCCCGGTGCGGGCGACTTCGCGGACACCACGCCGCCCGGCAGGAGCCTTCATGCGCACCACTCTGTTCGTGCTCGCCGCGGCGCTCGCGGCAACGGCGCCGAGCCCCTCGTCCAGGGCCGCCGCCGCGCAGTCTGCTGCCGCGCAGTCTGCTGCCGCGCAGTCCGCTGCCGCGCAGGCCGTGAATCGCCCGTTCCATACGTCCGAGCTCATTTTTCCGCTGGAACACTGGCACAACCACTCGTCGATGGTGGTCGAAGTCCCGGGCGGCGACCTGCTGGTCTGCTGGTTCCACGGCTCCGGCGAGCGCACCGCGGACGACGTGGTGGTGCGGGGGGCGCGGCTGCGGAAGGGCAGCACCACATGGAGTGCGCCGTTCCTGATGGCCGACACGCCGGGGTATCCCGACACCAATTCGACCATGTTCATCGATCCCAAACAGCGTCTCTGGCTGCTGTGGCCCACGATTCTCGCGAACGAGTGGCACACGGCGCTGATGAAGTACAGGATCTCGTCCGACTATCGAGGCGAGGGCGCCCCGCGCTGGGACGTGAACGAGGTCCTGCACGTCACCCCCGGCGACGATTTCGCGGAGATCGTCAACCGGGAGGTCGACACGTGGGTCGCCGGCGCTCCGCAGGACGAGCGGGTCAGGAGCTACGCCGAGCGGACGAAGAAGAATGCGGCCGACAAGCTGTTTCGTCGTCTCGGCTGGATGACGCGGGCGCATCCGTACGTCCTCGACGGAACACGCCTCATCGTTCCCCTGTATTCGGACGGGTTCAGCTTCTCGCTGATGGCGATCACGGACGACTGGGGCGCGACGTGGAAGACCAGCACACCGCTGGTCGGACGCGGAAACATCCAGCCGACGCTCGCCCGGAAGAAGGACGGCACGCTCGTCGCCTACATGCGCGATAACGGCCCCCCTCCGAAACGCCTGATGGTCAGCCGGTCGACCGACCGCGGCGAGACGTGGAGCGCGGTCGAGGACAGCGAGGTGCCGAATCCCGGAACCGGCGCCGAAGTGGTCGTCCTCGAGAGCGGCAGGTGGGCACTGATCTACAACGACCTGGAGCGGGATCGGTACAGCCTGGCGGTGTCGCTGTCGGAAGACGAGGGGCGCACGTGGCGATGGACCCGCCACCTGGAGCGCGATCCGGCGCCCGAGGACGAGCAGCGGCGCGGCCAGTATCATTACCCGTCGATCATCCAGGCCGCCGACGGCACGCTGCACGCGGCGTACAGCTACTTCGCCCCGCCGGCGTCGGTGACACCGGATGCCGAGAAGCGCCTGCCGCGCAAGGCGATCAAGCACGCGCACTTCAATGAGGCGTGGATCATGGGGGCGCGGTGAGCACTCTTTCCGGGTTCGGGGTTCCGGGTTCAGGGTTCCGCGCGGGAACCGGCAACTGGTGACTGGTAACTGAGAGCTGAACACTGACCATGCTCGAACACCTGCAACCCCGCAAGATCCGCGTTGGCGTCCTCGACTTCGGGGACGGGCGCCATTTCCTCCAGGGCCCGCTGGAACCGGTGAACCG
>JALZOC010000250.1 GCA_030857365.1 Acidobacteriota bacterium | reverse complement strand
GCCTGGCGCCCCGCGCCCCGCGTCCGGCGCCGCCGTGACGAGGAGGTACTGCCGGCCTCCGAGCTCGTACATCGACGGCGAGCCGCTCGTCATCCCACCCAGCTGAAACTCGGAAACCTGAGTGCCGGTGGTGCTGTCGTACACGTGAACCTTGCGATCCGCCGCGGTGACAAACAGCAGTCCCGTCGCCGTCGGAATGATCCCGCCTTTGATCATGGCCGCCGAACCGGTTCCCGTGATGCCCTGGCCGACGAGACGGAGATCATCGCCAAGCCCGATCTGCCACTTGATGATGCCGCGGTTGAGATCGTACGCCGTCAGCGTGGTATACGGGGGATTGACGATCGTCGGATACAGTCCGAACCCTTCGGTGACGTATCGGGCCTCCTTGACGACCTCCGGCGGGGCACCGCGTGCGCCCGCACGCATTTCGCCGGGCTTCAGGAGTCGAATGATCGTCGGCACGTTGAAGCCGATGACATACACGCTGCCGTCGCGCGGATGCGCGGCCGTGCTGCCCCAGTTCGATCCTCCCTGATTGCCCGGCATGTGAATCACGTCCTCGAACCCGATGGGGGTGAACGGTCCATCGTTCCTCGCCGCGAGGATGCGCCGCCGGAAGTGCTCACGCTCCTCCGGCGTCAGGATGTAAGGGTTCAGGTCGTCCGCGGTGAACTTCTGACGGGAGAACGGCGGCGGGGCGGTGGGAAATGGCTGCGTGGGCCACAGCGCTTCGCCAGGGACCGTCGTGCCCTGGGGCACGGGACGCTCCTCGATCGGCCAGATCGGCTGTCCCGTGACGCGATCGAACACGTAGAGGTAGCCGGTCTTGCCGGCGACCGCCACCACGTCGATCGTCCGCCCGTTCCGACGGATCGTGGTGAGCTGCGGAGCGGAGTTGTTGTCCAGATCCCAGATGTCGTGATGCACCGTCTGGAAGTGCCAGAGCCGCTTGCCGGTCCTCGCGTCGAGCGCGATGATGCAGTCGCCGAAGAGGTTTGCGCCTTTCCGATGGCCGCCGTAGAAGTTGTATTTCGCGCTGCCGGTGGGGATGTAGATGATCCCCCGTTTCTCGTCGATCGACTGCTCCCCCCAGTTGTTCGCGCCGCCGACGGTCTTCCACGCGTTCTCGGGCCAGGTCTCGTACCCGTACTCGCCAGGGCGCGGCACGGTGTGAAACGTCCAGACCAGCGCGCCGCTGCGCACGTCGAACGCGCGAATGTCCCCGGGCGCCGAGTCGTACTCCTGGTTCGTCGCCGAGCCCAGGATGATCAGATTCTCGAAGACGCGCCCGGGTATCCGGGACTGCTGGTTGACCGTCGAGGGGTCCCGGTCCAGGCCCTCACGGAGGTCGACGCGGCCGTTCTGCCCGAACGACGTCACCGCCTCTCCCGTGAGGGCGTCAAGTTCGTGGAGGAAGTTGGCGGAGCTGAAAATCAGGCGGCGCGCCTTGCCGTCCCTGCTCTCCCAGTAGTTCACGCCGCGGCTGTTGAAGCCCTGGACGCCCTCATGGATCCACAGCTGCCTGCCGGTGGCCGCATCGAGCGCCACGAACGAGCCCAGCGGGCCGCGGCCGTAGACGACTCCCCTCACGATGAGGGGGTTGAAGTCGGTCTGGCCGCCGGGGTACGTCCAGGCCACCTGGAGCTGCTTGACGTTGGCCCTGGTGATCTGCGTCGCCGCGACGAACCGCGAGCTGTCCGGGCCGCCCGCGTAGTCGCGCCATTCCCGCGGGCTCTGTCCCGATACCGGAAGTCCGGTCGCGCCCGCCACCACGATCGTCAGCCCCGCGCCGAAAAGCTTCACCGCACGCCGCGCGGCCGAACCAGCCTTCCTCCCGACCATTGAACCTCCCGGATTCCGACCCCGGACGCTCACCGCGTGGCGACGCCCGCTGACCTGCGCAACAGTACACCAGCCCCGCGCCCGCGACCTCATTCGGTCCTGGCGCGCGATGACCGCCGCATCGGCGCGGATTTCACGGCGGGACCGGCTACAATCCCCCGCATGAGCGCGGTGACTCCCCCGTCCGTCCTCTCTTCGTCGAGGCCGCAGGAGGCCGCGGTGCCTGGCACCATCCGGATCACATCCATCGACGCATTTCGCGGCTTCGTGATGTTTCTGATGCTCGCCGAGGCCATGCGGCTCTGGACGCTTCACGACGCGTTCCCGGCGAGCCGGTTCTGGACGGTCGTCGCGTTCCATACGACGCACGTGCCCTGGCAGGGCTGCTCGATTCATGACCTGATACAGCCCGCTTTTTCGTTCCTGGCCGGCACCTCGCTGCCGTTCTCGATTGCGAACCGGCGCGGCAGGGGCGACAGCTTCGGACGCCTGCTCGGGCATGCCGTCTGGCGCAGCGTCGTGTTGATCCTGCTTGGCATCTTCCTCCGCTCGATGGATTCCCCGCGGACCTACTGGACGTTCGAGGACACGCTGACCCAGATTGGCCTCGGCTATACGTTCCTCTTCCTCCTGGCGTTCGCGACGCTCCGGGTCCAGATCGTGGCGTTCGTGGCCATCGTCGTTGGCTTCTGGGCAGCGTTCGCGCTCTACCCGCTGCCGGGTCCCGGGTTCGACTACACGAAGGTCAGCGTGCCGGCGGACTGGCCGCACCTGTACACGGGCTTCCTGGCGCACTTCAACAAGAACTCGAACCTGTCGTGGGCGTTCGACGTGTGGTTCCTGAACCTCTTCCCTCGCGAGGCGCCCTTCCGCTTCAACCCGGGCGGGTGGTCGACGCTCAGTTTCGTGCCCACCCTGGCGACGATGATGCTCGGCCTGTGGTGCGGCGAATGGCTGAAGGGCGCGCGCGCGATGCCGGAGAAACTGAGGGGGCTCATCATCGGCGGCGCGACGCTCACGGTTGCCGGGCTCCTGCTGCAGTGGCTGCACATCAACCCAATCGTGAAGCGCATCTGGACCTCGTCGTACACGCTGTACAGCGGCGGCCTCGTGATCCTGATCCTGGCCGGCTTCTACGCCGTCATCGAGCTGAGAGGATGGAAGCGGTGGTCGTTCCCGCTGCTGGTGATTGGCGCCAACTCCATTGCGGTCTACGTCATGAGCTGGACGCTCGAGCACTTCGTGTCGTCCGCGCTGCTGCGGCACTTCGGGACGGCACCGTTCGCCGTTCTGGGGCCTCCCTTCGAGCCGGTGCTGCGGGGCGCCGCCGTTCTGATGGTGTTCTGGGCGATCCTGCTCTGGATGTACCGGCGGAAGATCTTTCTCAGAATCTAGCCGAATCGCCGCCGGGGACCGCTCAGCTGCGAGTGCGACCCGGCGTGTCCGTCCTCTCGAACGCGTGGATATTTTCCCCGTACCAAGGCGGCAGCGACAGGGCCGCCAGCTCGACTCGCAGTTCCTCATTCGCGCTGGCAAGGCGAAAGCCGCGGTCGGCGAGTCGTGAAATCCAGTAGCCGGAGGGCCGCTCGTTCACGTGGCGCATGCCCCCCTGATTCGGGTGCGCGGCTGAGAAGATCAGCCGGCGCGCGCACGTGAGCGCGTCGAGCAGCTTGCCGCTGTGCCAGGACGGCAGGTGCTCCCCCACTTCAAGACAGAGCGCAAGATCGACGGGGCCGTTCGTTCGTCCGAACGCTCGGGCCTCTGCGCGGGTCAGTGCGGCGATGTCGAGCGGCGAGACATCCAGGTGCCGCGCCCTCGCCCGTGCAATGGCGCTGGGGGAATCGTCGAACCCCTTGAGCCGGAGCCGTGGATCGATCGCTCGAAAGGCCTCCAGGGCGAGCCCCTGGCCGCAGCCTATGTCGACGACCGAGGCGGATGGGAACATGCGAAGCACGAGGCGAGCGAACCCGACCCAGTCCCCCGTCTCGTGGAAGTCCCAGAAGGCGGCGTCGTATGCGTCCGAGGGGGCCCCCGCGCGTTTCTGCAGGCGGTCACCGTACCAGGCAACGAGAGCCACGGTGTTCCTCACCCGGCAGGTCGCACCTGGACACCGGCGCCGCATGGTTCCCAGAACTCGATGAAGCCACGCCGGCGTCAATGGATCCGACCCACTGGTGAGGGAACGAGCGTCCCTGCGGTGCGTTGCTCGCCAGTCGTACGGCGGCGATGATCCTGTGTCACCAGGTCTTCAGACGAATGTTGCGGTACTCGACCTTCATCGGCGGGCCGACGTGCACCTGCATGCCGAGGAGCCCATCGGAGGGTCGATTCGCCCGGTCGTCGTCCGTCACGACGCTCATCGCGCGATCGTTGAGAAAGTGCATCAAGACGTTCCCTCGAATGACCAGGTGGACTGCGTTCCAGTCAGCGGTCGCCGCCTGCGCCAGCTCCGACGCATCTCCGAGCGTGGACAGCACGACAGGCAGCTGACCACCGGGCACGCGCGTCACCTGCCCGCGCACGGCAAGGAACAGCCGCCCCTTTTCCTCGTAGTTATTGCCCACGTAGCGCCGCGCGCCGTCCAGATCGAATTGATATCCGCGAAGCGCGAACCGATTGCCCGGCGTTACCGTGTCTGCCACGCTCGCGCTCCGGTAGTTGATGCCGCTGTTACCGTCAGGGGTGATCCGGTAATCCAGCTTCAGCTCGAAGTCCCGCGGCCGGCCGCCCCGCCATACGACGAACGTGTTGCTCCTGACGATCGTCGCGGGCGTGATCTCGCCAGTCAGGACTCCGTTGTCGACGCGCCAGTATCTCGGATCCCCCTCCCAGCCGCTCATCGTACGGCCGTCGAAGATCGGCTGAAATCCGGGTTCATCAGCTTTCAAAGCTGTCGGACGGTCGCTCTGCTGCGGCGTGTACGGCGCCGAGGGAGCCGGCTCCTGCTGCCCTGCAGCGAGCAGGGCGCCCAGGGCGAGCAGCCCGCCCACCGCGCCGGCGATCCGTTTGGGCATTCGCATCGGAGAACTCCTCCTCAGGAACGTGCGTGTCTCATCGTCTCCCCGTCACGCCGGCGCGCCCCGCCGGAGCGTCGGCCCGCACAGGCGCGGCTGGATCCGGACGAGAACCTTTCGACCGACGGGAAGGGCGTCAAAGGCGGCGCCCGGACGCGCCGAACACCTTCTCGAGCTCGAAAGCGGGTGTGACCTCCAGCTGATCGTACCGGCATTGGCCTGGCGGCTTGTCCGCCCGCCACCGCTGGAACACCGCGGCGTGCCTGAATCGATCCCCCTGCATGTGGTCGTATTTCACCTCGCACACGCGTTCGATCCGAAGCGGCTCCCAGGAGAGATC
>JALZOC010000249.1 GCA_030857365.1 Acidobacteriota bacterium | reverse complement strand
TGGCGCGCCTGACATAATCCCCGGGACTTCGTCCGCCGGACCCCTGCCCTACACGCTCAGCGGCGCAACGTCGCGAAGGTCGCGCCCAGGTGCGATGCTGGATCGTCGCTGAAGGACTCGACCAGCGGGTGGCGTTCGAGCGCCGCCTGCACGACGCCACGCTGCACACCGGTGCCGCGGCCGTGGATGAGTCGCACTTCGCGAATGCCCGCCGCGTGCGCCGCGCAGACATACTCCTCCACCACCGAACTGACGTCGCGAGGGGCGAACGCGTGAAGATCGAGAGAGTCCTCGATCGGCACGTGATGGGGCTCATCGTGGAGATCCGTCACCCCTGCTGCACCGGCGTCGCGGCGTGGCCTTCTGCCGCGACCGGGGGCTTCAGGTATGAGGCCGTCACGACTGTTCCGATCCCGCCGCGGACCGAGAAATCCCCCACGACCGTCATTCGCCTGGGGCGGCAGGCATCGCAGAGGTCGTCCAGGATGCGATTGGTGACGGCTTCGTAGAAAATCCCCTGGTTCCTGAACTCGACGATGTAGTACTTCAGCGCGCGGAGCTCCAGGCACAGCTCGTCGGGCACGTAGGTGATCACGATCTCGCCGAAATCGGGGAGCCCCGTCTTCGGGCAGACCGACGTGAACTCGGGACAGCGGATCTCGATCTCGTAGTCGCGGCCGGGTCTGGGATTGGGGAAGGTTTCCAGCGTCGCGCTCGGCATGACCACAAAATTGTAACATTTCAGGCCGTTTTTCAACTCCCGGCCGAGTACCGACATTGACACCGTAAAACGCCGCAGGCTAGGATGTGGCTCGATTCCCCCAACGGGTTCACCGTGATTCGCCGTTCGCGCCTGCGATCGAACGGTGCCGCACACGAGCCGGGGGGATGATGATTTCTCCGCTGCCGCCGCACGCGCGCACGGCCGTTATGCGGGTCTTACTGAGCGCGCCCAAGCAAGGGGAATAGCCGATGGCAGAGGCCCGCAGGATGGGCAAGTCCGAACTCTTTTCGCATTTCGCGGATCGCTTCGAAGTGAAGCGGACGCAGGCGCGGGAGTTCTTCGACGAGTTGAACACGCTGGCGGAGAAGGAGCTGAAGCGATCGGGGGAGTTCGTGCTGCCGGGGATGGTCAAGCTGGTCGTCCAGAAGCGCAAGGCGCGGATGGGCCGTAACCCGGCAACGGGCGAGGCGATCAAGATCCCCGCCAAGACGGTCGTCAAGGCGCGCATCGCGAAGCAGCTGAAAGACACGGTCCTGCCCAAGAAGTAGTCCGGGCGAGGCGGCTTCACCATCGGCCCCTGGCGCCGCCACACGGCGGGATGCCAGCGGGCCGTTGTTTTTCAGGGGGGTCAGGCGGCGGCGACGGCGCGAGACGCGAGGACGCGGCTGTAGACCGTCGCGGGTGCGAGCCGCGCCACGTTCAGCTCGAGGCTCGCGATGTAATCGTCGTCCAGGATGATCCGATCCGCGTCGCCGAGCAGCACCTCGCAGCTGAACCGCTTCCCACCGCGCGACGTTTCCAGCTCGTAGAACCGCAGCGTGAACGTGCGGCCGTTGATATCCATCTCCGTCGTCTTCACCAGTGTCTTGAACATTGCTCGTCTCCCATTCCGGTAAAACCCGTAAAACCTATAAAACGTAAAACCTCTCTCGATGCGTAATTACCCAGCCACCAGCATTGGCCGCGCCGCCGTGCGGGGGAAATCGAGCACGAACGTCGTGCCCTTCCCCACTTCGCTCGCGACGGAAATCCTGCCTCCAAGCTGTTCGACGATCTTCTTCGAGATGGCTAGCCCCAGGCCGAGCCCGCGTCGCTTCGTCGTGACGAAGTCCTCGAAAATCTGGGAGATCCGCTCTGGCGGAATACCGCAGCCCGTGTCGTAGATGCGGACCTGGACCTCGTCGCCGCGCGCCTCGCTCGCGACGACGATGAGTCCGCCGGGGGCGGTGGCCTGGATGGCGTTCAGAATGAGGTTGCGGTAGACGCGCCCCAGGGCGAAGACGTCCCCTTCGATGAAGATCGTGTCGGTGGTCAGCTCCGTCCGGAGCGTCAGCCCGGCTGTCTCGGCGTGCGGCTCCATGGCCTCGGCGGCGTCGGCCACCGTGCGATTCAGATCGACAGGGAACCGCTCGAGCGGAATGGGGCGCGCGATGTTGCGGAGGTCGTCGAGCACGCGCTTGACGATGACGAGCTCGCGCTCGACCGTCTTCCGGAACGTCTCGCGGTACTCCATGTCTTCGTACATCTTCTGAATGAGCTTGCAGCTGTTGCCGATGTTCTGGATCGGATGCGACAGGTCGTGCACGAGGCCGGCGGCGATCCTGCCGAACATCGCCTGGCGTTCTTGCTTGCGAACGTTCTCCTGGAGCTCCACGAGGTGATCCGCCATCGAGTTGAAGGCGTCGCCAAGCTGGCGGATCTCGTCGTGGCCGGACGGGACGACCCGTTCGTCCATGTTGCCGTCGGCAATCGCGCGCGTGACGCGGGTCAGGGCGAATATGCGCTGGATGAACGACCGCCCCCACACCCAGCCGAGCACGACCGTGCCGAGCAGCGCGATGCCGATTGCGGCGAGCAGCTGCCGCTCGAGCGAATCCGCCACGGCAAAGGCGTCGCTCGTCGGTTGTTCGATGAGGACCGTCCAGCGGGGGTTGGGGACCGTGGCGGCGACCGCGAGCAGCTCCTCGCCGCGCCGGTTCTGAAACTCTGCGAACGCCGCTGAGCCAGAATCCTGCCGCACTGCATCGGCGAGTTTCAGTTCGTTGTCCGCGGCGCTCGCACCAGTGGCGATGAGCTCCTTGTCGTTGGGGTTGCCGTGCGCGATCAGCTTTCCCTGCTCGTCCATGAGCAACGCGTAGCCGACCGTACCGACCTTGATCTGATCGACCGTCCGCCAGAGTTCTTCGAGCGAAATCTCGGCGACGATCCACCCGGGCTCCTGCGCACCTCCCTGCAGGGGTACCGCCACTGTCGTGGTGGGCAGACCATCAGCGTCCATATACGGCGTGTTCACATAGAACGGGTCCGCGCCGTCGTCTCTACGCCGCCACGATTCCGGCACTGTGAGCACGGACGGCCCGACGCGGCTCGTCACGAGAATGCGGCCTCCGGCATCGAATACGGAAATTTCCCTGAACTCCCTGAAGTCGAGGACGTGATTTCGAAGAACGCGCTCCTGCTGCCATGGCTGCAGCTGTGTGCCGCGCAGTTCGCTGCCAATAGACGTGAGGACTCGCAGGTTGTTTTCGAAGTACAACTTTATCCGGCCCGAGATCTGCTGCGCGACCGCCTGGTTGCCCTGGACGACCGATCGTTCTGTGCCGGTCCGGAGTGATCCGACCGACCAGAGGCCGTAACCAACCAGCGGCAGCACGGCTGCCGTGGCGATCAGGAGGACAAACCGGGAGGTAATTCCCTTCATCGCTCGGCCCGCTGGGGAGGAACGACGCGCCAGCGCCAGAGATTCGCAAACAGGTCGGGATCCGACCGGTCGCCGACGTCGAAGCGTGAGTCGACCGCACGAGTGATCTGGGTCCAAGCCAAAAATGCTGCTGGCGCGTCCTCGTAGAAGCGCTGACGCAAGTCGCCGACGGCAGCCCTGACATCGCTTTCTGAGAGTGCCAGGCGAAGCTCGTCGAGCACGCCGTCAGCGCCCGAGTATCCGGCGTCCTGAATCTCCGCGGGCCGGCCGGCCGGTGGGGAATGCCAGAATCGGTACGTCCAGTCGAACGAACGGCCGCTGGTCATCTGGAAGAGGTACGTCTCGAACTCGCCGGCGCTTGCCCGCTTCGCAAGCTCCCCCTGCGTTGCGCCTTGGAGAACCAGATCGATGCCGACCTCGGCGAACTGCCGCTGCAGGAGCAACGCGATCCGTTCGAACTGCGGATCCTCGTTCCAGAACAGGCACCGGATTCTGAACCGACTGGCCATTTCAGTCCCCGCCATGCTCTTCCGCACGGGCAGGCCAGCGGCCTCGAGTCGCAGCCGGGCCGCACCCGGGTTGTAGGTGTAACGGCGTGCTGCCGTGCTGTACGCCCAGTGTGACGGCCACACCGGATCGTCCGCCACCTGGCCCTTGCCGCCCATCGCGTGCATCACGAGCTCGTCACGATCGATGGCCTCTGCCAGGGCGCGTCGAACTTCGACGTTCTTCAGAACAGGGTGGCGCAGGTTGAAAACGAGCGGGATGTAGAAGGGCCGGAGCGACGGATAGAGGCTGACTCGGGTAGCTCCCTCGAGGAACTCGACGGCGTCGCGGTTCACTTCCTGAACCATGTCGACTTCACCGCGCATCATGGCGGCCCACGCGGCACGCTGCGATTCGAACGTGGCGACCTTCACCGTGTGAATGGCCGGAGCCCCACGATAGTAGCCGGGAAACCTCACCGCTTCCAGTGCCGGCTCTGTCGTCAGGATTTTGAACGGGCCTGTGCCGACGTTCGGCTTGTTCTTGTCGATGATCAGCGTCCCGGCGAGAATCCCGAGCAGAAAGGCGTCGGGCTGCGTCAGGTAGAAGACGATCGATTTGTCGTCTGGAGAGTCGATCCGGCTGACCGCTTCGAACCCGCTGGTGGAGACTTGTTGCCGCAGGATCCCGGCGACCACATCGCCGGAGAGTGGAGTGCCGTCGTGGAACGTTACGCCGGGCCGAAGCGTGAGCTGGAGAATGCGCCCCCCCTGCTCCCACTTCCAGTTGGTTGCAAGGCGCTGAACGAGCCTGCCCTGCGGATCGAACGAAATTAGCGGCTCCGCGAACAGCGACTCCCGAAGCACCCTTGGTGCCTCCTCGATTCCGCGCGCACCTATTCGAAGAGTCTCTGCGACGGCCTCGGAGGGGGAGCGCGGCGCACAGCCCACGGCACCGGCGACTGCCGCGAGCGCAGCAATCGTCGTGAAGCGCGCTAGGGCAGGTATCCGCCGCAACGCGCCCGGCGCACCAAGGGCGAACGTGACGCTATGCATGACGTGGGAGCCGCCGCGGAATCCGGACCTTGCAATCTCCGGGTGACTCTGGCGCGGCGACCCCTATAGTATCGGCACTTTCGCGACAAAGGGGGACTCCCCCCGAACGTTCACGCCAGTTACTTCCGGGGTTCGGGCATCTGTTCGACGACCCACGTGCTGCCGCTGTGGGGAAGTGGCTTCTTGTCGGCTTTCTTGACGATCTGGATTTTCATCGTTGTTTTCCTGTTTCAGAG
>JALZOC010000248.1 GCA_030857365.1 Acidobacteriota bacterium | reverse complement strand
CGTCCGCGCCGGCCGCCCGCAGCGCCGCCAGGCGATCCGGAGCGCCGGCGGCGGCTGAAGGCGTGCTGATGATTATGACCGGCCCCGCACCGAGCGTCGAGAGCACCTTCGCGACGGGAGGCGTCCGCAGCCGGGTATCGAAGATGACGCGCGTCAGCGGTCGGTGCCGGTAGGCGCCCCTGGCGGTAAGCAGCGGATCGTCGCAGAGCACCGTGCCGGATCCGACGGCGAGAGCGTCCACCTCTGCCCGCTCCCGGTGGATGAACCGATTCGCCGGGGGCCCCGTCAACGCCGTGCGGACACCGGGCGCCGCGCTGATCCGGCCGTCCTGGCTGATCGCCACCTTCATCGTGACGAATGGCCGGCGACGGAGCATGAGGCTGAAGAACGGCCGGTTCAGCGCACGGGCCTCGTCGCCCATCACCCCGACGGTGACCTGGACACCCCTCTCCTTCAGCATCGCGGTGCCGCGTCCCTGAACAAGCGGATTCGGATCCTCGACGGCGGCGACGACGCGGGAGATGCCGGCATCCGCCACCTGCGGTGCGCAGGGCCCGGTGCGGCCCACGTGCGAACAAGGCTCCAGCGTGCAGTACAAGGTCGCGCCACGCGCGCGTTCCCCGGCCGCCCGCATCGCATGGATTTCGGCGTGCGGGCCGCCGGCGAACTCATGGCTGCCGGATCCGACGACGACCCCCTCGCGGTCGACCACCACCGCGCCCACGACGGGATTCGGGCTCGTGCGTCCGCGCCCCCGCTCCGCAAGCGCGAGCGCCCGCGCCATGTAGAAGTCGTCCGGGTACACCGCTGCCTGCCCGGGGCCTGCCGGCGGCGCCGGGCCGCCCCTGTTCACCATGCCTGCTCGAACAGGGCTTCCACGTAATCGTCGGGTGAGAACGGGATGAGATCGTCGATGCCTTCGCCCACGCCGACGTAACGGATCGGGAGCTTGAGGTCGTGCGCAATGGCCACGGCAATTCCCCCTTTTGCCGTGCCATCGAGCTTCGTGAGCACGATGCCGTTCACGCCGGCGACGTTCATGAACTCGCGTGCCTGCGCCAGGCCGTTCTGGCCGACGGTCGCGTCGAGCACCAGCAGAATTTCATGCGGCGCCCCGTCGATCTCCCGCGACGCGATGCGGCGGATCTTCTCGAGCTCGGTCATGAGATTCACGCGCGTATGGAGGCGCCCCGCCGTGTCGACGAGGAGCACGTCGCGGTTGCGCGCCTTGGCCGAGGCTATCGCGTCGAACACAACGGCCGCAGGATCCGCGCCGGCCCGCGCGCGGATCATGTCCACTCCGGCGCGGGTCGCCCAGATCTCGAGCTGCTCGACCGCTGCCGCGCGAAAGGTGTCGGCCGCGCAGATGAGCGGCGACTGCCCCGACGCCTTGATGAGGCGCGCGAGCTTCCCCACCGTCGTGGTTTTTCCCGTGCCATTGACCCCGACGATCATCACGACGTGCGGGCGCACACCGTTCTCTGCGACGGGCGTCGCCGCGTGGAAGATCGCCCGGATCTCCTCTTTCACGAGCGTCCGCAGCGAGTCGGGCCGCCCGCGCCGCGCGCGCACCGCCTGCACGATCCGCTCGGTGGCCGCAACGCCCACGTCGGCGGAGATGAGCGCCTCTTCGAGCGCCTCCTCCGTCTCGGCGTCGACGGGCTGGCCGCGCCGCGCCGGATCTTCGGCGCGCTGCACCACTTCGTCGAAGCGCTCCACGAACTGCTGCTTGGTCCGCGTGAGCGACTGTTTGATCTTGTCGAAGAAGCCCATAAGTCAGTTCGAACCAGCTCCCGGTTGCCAGTCGCCAGTGGCCCGTTCCCCGTTGCCAGTGCCCAGTTCCCTGTGTCCCGTTACCAGTTGTCCAGTCCCGAATCCCGAATCCCGAGTTTACGCTTCGAGTTCCGCCCGCTGCGGACGGCCCATCAGCGACTCGACGGCTTCGCGCGGCGAGCTGCGGCCCGCGAGCACGGCGGCCATCTGCGCGGTAATCGGGAGTTCGATGCCGTGGCGCGCGCCGAGCTCCAGGGCGGCGGCGGTCGTACGCACCCCTTCAGCCACCATGTGCAGCTCGTTCAGGACGGCCGCCAGTGCCCGGCCCCGGCCAAGCTCGATCCCGACATGCCGGTTCCGGCTCAAATCTCCCGTGCACGTCAGGACGAGATCCCCGAGCCCGCTGAGGCCCGAGAGCGTATCGCGCCGCCCCCCCTCGGCGCACGCGAGACGTGAAATCTCCGCGAGACCGCGCGTGATGAGCGCCGCCATCGCGTTGTGGCCAAGGCCGAGGCCTTCCACCGCTCCGGCCGCGATGGCGATGACGTTTTTCAGCGCCCCGCCGATCTCCACGCCGGCAACATCGTCGCTCACGTACAACCGCAGCCCGGGACCGCGAAACTGGTCTTGCACACGGGCGGCCGCAACGGCGTCGGTGGAGGCGGCCAGCACGGCCGCTGGCAGCCCGCGGGCGACCTCCGAGGCAAAGCTTGGACCCGACAGCGCCACGATCGGCAGTAGACCGCCAGTCTCATCGAGCACGACCTGCGACATCCGGTGGAGCGATCCCGCCTCGATACCCTTGGCTGCACTCACGATCACCGCCGTCGGACCGAGATGGGCGGCCGCGTCGCGCATCACCTGGCGAAGGCCGTGCGAGGGCACGGCGAGGACCACGAATGCGGCGCCGGCAACGGCGCGGGCGAGCGACGCCTCCAGCGTGATCGCCGGCGGCAGCGCCACGCCGGGCAGGTAGACGGCGTTGATCCCTGTGCGCCCGATCCGCTCGACCAGTCCCGAGTCCCTCGCCCAGAGCCGTACCGGGCGGCCGGAGCGCGCCAGGTGAATCGCGAGCGCCGTGCCCCAGCTGCCGGCCCCGAGCACGGCAATCCCGTTCATCTCCGCGTGGCCATTCTTCGCTCCGTCCCGGAACACAGCCGCCGCAGGTTTGCGCGGTGGCGGAACAAAATCAGCGCTCCCGTTCCGGCCGTGGCCGCCACACCTTTTCCGCCGTGAAACCGCAGCCAGACAGGATAGATGTGCCCCACGATTGCGGCGGCTCCGGTGACGGCAGCCACCGGTGCGCCCGGGGCGGCGCTGTGCGCCAGCCAGACGGCCCCGGCCCCCTTCATCACGTCGAGTGCCATCACGGCGGCCCCCCGCCGCGCGCCCGCGGTCCGCAGCACGTTGGCCGCGCCGACGTTCCCACTTCCCGCGACCCGCACGTCCACGCCCGCCCGCCGTGCCAGGAGGAACGCGAACGGGACCGACCCCGCGAGATATCCAAGGAGGAGAGGCAGCACGAAAGATCTCACTTCAATGGTACTCGCAGGAGCGGATGATAGGCGGCCCCGCCGGGAGAAAGCCTGCTCTGGAACACGGTGAGCGCTTCCACGCGGCAGGTGCCGGCGTCAGCCGTCAACGCCTGCCATACGGCCCCCAGGCCACGTCCCTGAGCGGCGTTGCACGCGCTCTTGACGCGCCCGAGTGTCAGGTGAGCCGAGAACGGACGGGGCTCCGGCTCGATGCCGAGCGGACGCCATCGTGTGGCGAGCTCGCGGTGGAGCGCCGCGAGCGACGCACCACCCTGCCGGACACCGAGCCACAACACCCGCGGAGTCCCGCTTCGGGGGAAGGCGCCAGGGCCGCCGAGACCAAGGTCGAACGGCGGCACGTCGACTGGGTGGTCGAGGGCGGCGAGAATAGCGGCGGCACGCTCCTCCGGCACGCCGCCGATGAACCAGAGCGTGATGTGGAGATTCTCCTGCGGGATCCAGCGGATCGGTGGAGCGGACTCCAGCGATGTGCGCGCGGACTCGACAATCTCCACCGCTCGTCCTCGTACGGCTTCGCTGCTCTCGACCGCCACGAAGAGGCGCACGGTGCCCGGCACTCCGTTCACGACCTGGGGAACGAAGGCCAGTCACGTGAACTGCACGGCACGGCGAACCATGTCGAGCGCCGCCTGCGACGCCTGGAATTTGACCTGCGGCCGCCCTCCGAAAAAGGAGAACAGCCGGACTCGCGCGGGCATGTCCCGCCCGGTCAGCGCGATGGCGACGGTGCCGACAGGCTTCTGCGGCGAGCCGCCGCCGGGTCCGGCGATGCCTGTGACACCGATCGAGATCGTCGATCCGGTGTGCGCCCTGATCCCGTCGGCCAGCGCCACGGCCACGACTTCGCTCACCGCGCCGTGCGCCGCGATGAGCTCGGGCGGGACGCCGGCGAGCGCCGTCTTCGCCTCGTTGCTGTACGCCACCGCGCCGCCGAGGACGTACGCGGAACTGCCAGGCACGTCGGTCAGGCGCGAGAGTATCAGCCCGCCGGTGCAGGACTCTGCGGCCGAAATCGTCCATCCCCGCTCGCCCAGCATCGCACCGACGATCTCCTCCATCGAGCGGCCGTCGGTGCTGAACACGTCGGCGCCAAGCGCCGCCACCAGCTCCTCCCGCGCGGCGCGCAGCCGCGCGGCGCCGGCCTGGAGGTCGCGCGTTCGATGCGTCAGGTGGAGCTCGACCTGCCCCGGCATCGCGAGGATGGTCGTCTCGATCGGAGGCGTCTCCTTCGTCCAGCGGGAATACAGCGGCTGCGCGACCTCTTCGACGTGCGATTCCCCCCGCCCCGCAATGAACAGCATTTCCCGCGAGAGCCGCTCCGGGCCCGCACGGGCAAGCAGCGGCCCTTTGCAGAGCCCGTCGAACATCGGCTGCAGCTCGCGAGGGGGTCCCGGCAGCAGCACGACCAGGCGGCCGCGGTGCTCGGGGGCATGCTCGATGTCGATATAGAGTCCGGGGGCGGTTCCATTGGGATTGTCGAGCGAGAGCGCGCCGGCAGGAACCAACGCCTGACGCCTGTTGACGGCAGGCATGCGCAGGCCGCGCCTCGCGAACCGCTCTTCGATCAGGGCGACGATGGCTGGATCTTCACGCATCTCCAGGCCGAGAACGTCAGCCACGGCCTCCCTCGTGAGGTCGTCGTCGGTCGGTCCCAGCCCACCGGTCACCACCACCAGATCGGCACGCGAGCAGGCGGACGCGAAGACCGCCGCCAGGCGGCTGCGATCGTCGCCGACGACTGACTTCGCCCGCACCTCGATGCCCAGCGATGCCAGTCGGCCCGCGAGAAAGAGCGAGTTCGTGTCCACCCTCGTCGTGCCCAGCAGTTCGCTGCCGACCGCGATGATCTCGGCCGTCGCCAGGGGCGCTGCCGC
>JALZOC010000247.1 GCA_030857365.1 Acidobacteriota bacterium | reverse complement strand
AACGCCTTCTCGGCGGGCGCGCGCCGCGCGGATCTGGGCGGCGATCCAACGCTGCCTTCGAGCGAGCGAACGCTGAACCGCTGGTTCGATACCGACGCGTTCGCGCAGCCCGCGCCTTTCACGTTCGGCAACAGCGGACGCGGGATCCTCCGCGGCGATGGCGTCGTGAACGTCGACCTGTCGCTGGCCAAAAACGTCTCGGTCGGATCCGCGCGTTCCGTGCAGCTCCGCGTGGAGCTGTTCAATGCCCTCAACCACACGAACTTCGGGCTGCCGGGACGCACGTTCGGAGCGCCGAACTTCGGCATTGTCTCGGACGCCGCCGGTGGGCGCACGGTTCAGCTGGGGCTGCGGGCGGTCTTCTGAGCCACATCGCCCCTCGCCGCCAGGAACGGAGTGACGCCGTGAGAAGAGCCGCGCTGCTTTCAGGCTTTCTGTGCCTGTGTGTCGCCGCGACCGCCGGCCAGCCGCTGCCGGCAATGACCCCGCCGAACATCCTGCTGATCGTCTCGGACGACCACGCCTGGACCGACTACGGCTTCATGGGACACCCCGTCGTCAGGACGCCGTCGCTCGACAGGCTGGCGGCGGAGGGCACGCTCTATACGAGGGGATACGTGCCGACGAGCCTCTGTCGTCCAAGCCTGGCCACGCTCCTGACTGGCCTGTACCCCCACCAGCACGGCATCACGGGCAACGACCCGCCCGGGGGGCGCGAGGCGATGTTCGATCCCGCTCGGCGCGCGACGATGGTCGACGTCTTCAGGCGCAACAGCGTGCTGCCGGCCTTGCTGGCCGGGAAGGGCTACGTCAGCTTCCAGTCCGGCAAATGGTGGGAGGGACGGCCGCAGGAGTCCGGGTTCACGGCGGCCCTGACGCACGGCGACGTCGCCCGCCGCGGCCGGCACGGAGACGAGGGGCTGAAGATCGGCCGCGAAGGCCTGCAGCCGATCTACGACTTCATCGACTCCACCGGAGGAAAGCCGTTCTTCGTGTGGTACGCGCCGTTGCTGCCGCATGCGCCGCACACGCCTCCGGATCGCCTGCTGAAGAAATATGAGGCGCTCGAGCTGGCGCCGGCCGTTGCCCGCTATTACGCGATGATCGAGTGGTTCGACGAAACCGTCGAGCAGCTCATGGACCACCTCGATCGCAAACAGCTCCGCGACAACACCATCGTCATGTACGTTGCCGACAACGGATGGATACAGTCGCCGGATCCCCGGTCGCAACAACCCACGCGCGCGAAGATGTCTCCCTACGACGCCGGTATCCGGACCCCCATTATCATTCGCCGGCCTGGCCGTATCGCCGCGGCGCGTGATGACAGGACTCTCGTCGGCAGCATCGACGTGATGCCGACGCTGCTGCGCGCGGCTGGCATCACGCCGCCGGCTGATCTGCCTGGGATCGATCTGCTCGACCGGCGCGCGCTGGCCGGCCGCAAGACGCTGTTCGGCTCGCTGTTCGTCCATACTGCTGTCGACGTCGGCAGGCCCGTCGCCAATCTCAAGTACCGCTACGCCGTGCGCGAGGATGGGTGGAAGCTCATACTGCCGTTTGCTCCGAATCGCGACGCGACGCTGATGATCGACGGCCGGATCGCGGACTGGATGCGGGTCGAGCCCGAGCTCTACAACACGCGGGACGATCCGCGGGAGGAAAAGAACCGGGCGGCCGAGCGTCCGGACGTGGTGAAGGAGCTCCGCGCCGCCATCGACGCATGGTGGCGGGTGCCGCAGTGAGCCGACCGGCCCGTCATCGCTCGCGTGCGCGGGCCGGCGGGCCCGCGAGTTCGTTGGCGCGCGCTGGATCGTACATGGGATTCGGCGTGGGCATCCGGGCGCCGACCTGCTGACGCCAGGCGGCGAGCGCGGAACGGAGCTCACGGGCTTTCCGGGGATGTTTCGCAGCCAGATCGTGCCGTTCGCTCAGGTCGTCGCGCAGATTGTACAGCTGGAGCGCGCCCGTCTCGAAGAACTCGATCAGCTTCCAGTGGCCGCGCCGAATCGCGCCGGCGGGAGTGCTGTGATGATAGTGCGGCAGGTGCCAGTAGAGCGTATCGCGGGACAGCGACGCACGCGGATTGCGCAGGACCGGCGCGAGCGTGACGCCATCGAGCGACTGGTTTTCCGGCGCGGGCACGCCCGCGAGCTCCAGAAGCGTGGGGTAGATGTCCATCGTGGAGGCAGGCGTGTCGCTGACGGCGCCAGCCGGCACGACGCCGGGCCAGCGCACGATGGCGGGCACGCGAATGCCACCTTCGTAGAGTGAACCCTTTTCGCCGCGCAACGGCGTGTTGGACGTGACAATGGTCCCGTCCTGCAGGTGTTCGAGTCCGCCGTTGTCGGAGACAAAGAGGAACAGCGTGTTGCGGGCGAGGCCGATCCGATCGAGGGCATCGGCGATGCGTCCAGCGGTTTCATCGAGTTCCTCCAGCAGCCCCGCATAATCGGGCCGGCTGGGGTACCCGGGCATGGGCTTCTTCGCCGAATATTTCTTCAGCAGCTCCGGCCTCGTGGAGATCGGCACGTGCACCGCCGCAGGCGATACCTGCAGGAGAAACGGCTTGTGTTGGTTCGCCTCGATGAACGCGACGGCCTTCCCGGCGAGGAACTCCGCAGCGCGCCGGGTGCCCGCGCTGCCGGACACCTCTGGAATCACGGTGTTGCCCTGGTGCTCGAAAACGACATCCCAGCCTTGCTGTGCGGGTCCATAGCCTTCGCCGCCCAGATGCCACTTGCCGAAGTACCCCGTCGCATACCCGGAGGCGCGCAGGCGTTCGGCAAACGTCTGCACGTTCCTCGGGAGATGCGGAGACACGACCGGGTCGATGAGCTTCGCGAATGGCCGGCGGTGTCCGGGGATGTGCTGGGTGATCCCGAAGCGGGCCTGGTCCTGGCCGGACTGAAGGTTCGCGCGGGTCGGGGAGCAGACCGGGCCGGCATAGAATTGTGTGAAGCGCACGCCCTGCTCCGCGAGGCGATCCAGGCGCGGTGTTTCATTGAACGTGTTTCCGAAGCCAGAGAGGTCCGCCCAGCCAAGATCGTCGGCGAGAATCAAGACAATGTTCGGCCGCAACCTGGCCGGGGATTGGGTAGCATGGGTCCCGGAGAGTCCGCCGATCGCCAGGAGCGCGAGGATCAGGACCTTGTCTCTCTTCATGATGAGGGCATCGTATCTGAGGTGGCGGCCCTGATCCCTTTACGAATTCTGTTCGATCTATGACCATGTCCAAGCCTGCCACCCGACTGACTCGCCGCCGTTTCATCGCCAGGTCTGCCTCCCTTGCCGCAGGTTCCGTCGTGGCGACGCCGCTGTTTCGCATCAGCGCCGCGCAGGCGGCCGTCGAATTCCGCAGCGTGTGGCACGAGTGTCCGGACCGCGTGTGGCTCGGCCCGGAATACTGGGCAAATCCGCTTCAGGACTGGCAGATCGCCGGGGGTCGTATCGAGTGCGTCAATGCCGCGGCCGACCGCAACGTCCATCTGCTCACGCGCCACCTCGGTGAACATACAGGCACTCTCGCGATGAGCGTTCGAGTTGGCCGGGTCGACCGGGGTGCGCCCGGCGGCGGCAAAGGCACGGCGGGCTTTCGCATTGGCGTGCAGACTCCGCTGCGTGATTACCGCCACAGCCTGATCTACGGCAGGGGCCTGGACGCCGGCATCACCGGCGACGGAGCGATCTTCATCGGCGACGTGCGCAGCGCCAGGCCGGGCTCGATGCCCCTCCGGACGGAGACCGCGGAACTCCGGCTCACCGCTGCGCCGCACGGCGACGCCTACACCGTTACGCTGACGGTGCACGACGACAGCGGCAGGACCCTGGGCGAGATCTCGAAGGACGACGTTCCCGCGGCCCGACTCATCGGCAATCTCGCGCTCGTCTGCAACCATGTCGGCGCGGTGGCCGGCCGAGGCGCAGCGAGGGGTGCCGCGACGACGGAGACGGACGCTGGCGGTGACGAGCCGGGCCTGGGGACCTTCTGGTTCGGCGACTGGAAAATTTCCGGCACCAAGGTCGAGGAACACAGTGGGCACGCGTTCGGGCCGATTCTGTTCTCACAATACACGCTCAGCGGCGGCGTGATGAAAATGACGGCACAGATGCCGCCTCTGGGTGCGCTGGACTCGCCGGTGGTTCGCCTCCAGGTCAGGAGGGGCGCGAGATGGTCCGCCATCGGCGAAGCCAGGATACACGCGGAGGCGCGGACGGCAACGTTCCGCGTCGCGCGGTGGGAGGGCCAGACGGATGTCCCGTATCGCCTGGCCTACACCCTTGCATTCAAGAACGGCCGGAACGAGGAGCATTTCTGGACGGGCACCGTGCGGCGGGACCCGGTGGACAAGCCGGTCCTCACGGTGGCGGACGTGTCGTGCAACGTTCACCAGGCGTTTCCCAACACGAGCTGCGTCGACAACATGGCGAAGCTGGATCCTGACCTGCTGGCGTTCACGGGAGACCAGTTTTACGAAAGCAGCGGCGGCTACGGCATCGTCCGCACACCCGTGGACAAGGCGATGGTCGATTACCTCCGCAAATGGTACCTGCACGGCTGGACGTGGCGCGAATTGATGCGCGACCGGCCGGGCGTGTCGCTGCCGGACGACCACGATGTGTATCAAGGCAACCTGTGGGGCGAGGGGGGCGACGGCCGTACGACCACGCAGGAGGCGGGCGGCTACGATATGGCGCCCGAGTGGGTCAACGTGGTCTATCGCACACAGACGGCGCACCATCCCGACCCCCACGATCCGGCGCCTGGCAAGCGCGGCACGATCCAGTACTACGGCCCTCTGACGTATGGCCGGGTGAGTTTCGCGGTTCTCGCCGACCGCCAGTACAAGTCAGGCCCCGCAGGCAAGGTGCCGGCGACCGGCACACCGCGTGGCGACCACGTGAAGGACCCGAACTTTGATCCCGCGGTCGCCGACGTGCCGGGCCTCGAACTGCTCGGCGCCAGGCAGGAGCAGTTCCTCCGCGAGTGGGCGGGCGACTGGCGCGGCGCGGACATGAAGGCGGTAATTTCGCAGAGCATCTTCACCGCGATGGCCACCACGCACGGCAACGAACGCATGATCCTGCGCGCCGACTACGACACCAACGCCTGGCCGCAAACGCCCCGCAACCGCGCCCTGCGCGAGATGCGCAGGGCCTTTGCATTCCATGTCGCGGGCGACCAGCATCTGCCGGCGCTCGTGCAGTACGGGATCGAT
>JALZOC010000246.1 GCA_030857365.1 Acidobacteriota bacterium | reverse complement strand
CGGGCACGGGATCTCGGCGCCGGGCTCGAAGCATGACGACTACGACACCGTCGATGCGCGCGGCGCCGTCGTGCTGGTGCTCGCCGATGCGCCGGAGCGGCTCCGAAATCTCGCGTCGCTCTCGGATGAGGAACAGGCGGACCTTGCGTCGGTGGATCGCAAAGTGGCGGACGCCCGCGCGCGCGGGGCCGCCGGCCTCCTGATCGTGCGAACACACATGGCGGACGCGAGAGCCGTCTGGCCCGAAACGTCGTCCGCCCGATCGGCGTCCTATCGCTTGCTGGCCCCCATGCGAGCCGCGCCGCTGGCGGTTGCGGCGATCTCAGAGAGCGCCGCCGCCCCTGTCCGGAAGGCGATCGAAGCGGGCCGCGCGGTCACCGCGCGGCTCACCCCGGGCGTCGAGGCGACGCCGGTCATGATGCACAACGTGCTGGCCATCGTGGAGGGGCGGCAGCCCTCAATCGAGATGGTGGTGGTCGGTGCGCACCTCGATCACGACGGCGTCGACGAGGCCGGGCGTATCTACAACGGCGCCGACGACAATGCGTCGGGCACGGCGGCCGTCATGACGATTGCCTCGGCCTTCGCGCGGGCGGCGGCGCGCGGAGAACGGCCGGCGCGCGCTGTCGTCTTCGCGCTGTGGAACGGCGAGGAGAAGGGCTCACTCGGCGCGGAGCATTACGTGGGGGCGCCGGTGCCGGCGCGGCGGGTGATCGCGAACCTCAACCTGGACATGGTCGGGAGAGCTGAAGAAATCCCCGATCCGGACGATGCGCGGTATCACGGATTTGCGCGGACCGGCGCCGGACAGAACACCAACGTCGTCCATCTCCTGGGCTACAGCTACTCGCCGGATCTGGCGCGGATTGTCGCAGAGGCGAACGACACGACTCGGCTGACGATCAGGGAGCGCTACGACGAGGGATCGCAGGGCCTGCTTCGCCGGTCGGACAACTGGCCCTTTCTGGAGCGCGGCATCCCGGCCGTGTTCTTCACGACGGGGCTCCATCCGGATTACCACACGCCGGAGGACGACACCGACCGCATCGACTTCGCCAAGCTCGAACGCATCGCGGAGCTCGCCGGCCGTGCGGCCTGGATGACGGCCGACGGCGACGCCCCGCGGCTCACATCCAGGTGACGGTACATCATGGCTGATGCTCCGCAGGCTCCGGCTCTTCCCGCCGAACTCCCGGTCGTCCCGCTGCGCGACGCGGTCGTCCTCCCCATGACCATCGCGCCGCTGGGGGTGGCCCGGCCCCAGTCCGTCGAGGCGGTCAACCGCGCGCTCGCCGGGGACCGGATGGTGCTGCTGCTGCTGCAGCACGGCAGCGCCGAGGATCCCGCCCCCGAGGATCTGCACCGCGTCGGCACCGTCGCCATCATCCGGCAGATGGCCAAGGGCCCGAATGGCATTCGTGTGCTCGTCGAAGGGGTCGCCCGCGCGCGCGCGGAGTTCCTGCAGACGGATCGCGGATTCCTGCGCGCGCTGCTCAAGCCGCTGCCGGAAACGGCAGAGCGGTCGATCGACATCGACGCGCGGATGCGGCGGCTGCAGGAGCTCGTCGACCGGGCGCTGTCGCTGGCGACAGGCCTGTCGCCGGACGTGAAGACGCTCGTCATGAGCCTCGATGACCCGCTGCGCATCGCGTACCTGCTTGCGAGCCTGCTCGACATGAAACCGGAAGACAAGCAGCGCCTGCTCGAGGAGAACAGCCTTTCGATCAAGCTCGACGCGGTGTCGATGGTCCTCTCGCGCGAGATCGAAGTGCTCGAGCTCAAAGGACAGATCGAGTCCCGCGCCGAGAAGGAGATGACGGATGCGCAGCGCCAGTACGTCCTCCGCCAGCAGCTCAAGGCCATCCAGACCGAGCTTGGCGAGGGTGATGGCGAGTCCGCCGAGCTGAGGAAGCGCGTGGCCGACGCCGCACTGCCGGAGGCCGTCGCCGCGATGGCGGGGCGGGAAGTCGATCGGCTGGAGCGGATGACGCCGGCCTCTCCCGAGTACCAGATGATCCGGACGTACCTGGACTGGATCCTGGACGTGCCGTGGGACCGCGTGACCGACGACCGGCTCGATCCGGTCGAAGCCAGGCGCGTCCTCGACGAGGATCACTACGACCTCGACAAGGTCAAGGAGCGCATCGTCGAGTACCTCGCCGTGCAGAAGCTGCGGAACAGGCGCGACGGCGAAGGTCCCGACGGCGGAGAGTCTCAGCCCACGACAGCCCCCGGAGTGACGCGGAGCGGGGATTTTGGGGCCCCCGCACGGCGCGACCGGGGGGCAGGGGCCCCCGGAGTGAAAATGAAAGGGCCCATTCTCTGCTTCGTCGGTCCGCCGGGCGTCGGCAAGACGTCGCTCGGCCAGTCCATCGCGCGCTCGATGAATCGCAGGTTCGTCCGGATTTCACTGGGCGGCGTGCGCGACGAGGCAGAGATCCGCGGGCACCGCCGCACGTACATCGGTTCGTTGCCGGGGCGGCTGGTCCAGGCGCTCAAGTCCGCCGGCTCGTCGAACCCGGTGCTGATGCTCGACGAGATCGACAAGGTCTCCGTCGGCGTGCAGGGGGACCCCTCGGCCGCGCTGCTGGAGGTGCTCGACCCGGCGCAGAATCACGCCTTCCGCGACCACTACCTCGAGATCCCGATCGACCTCTCGCGTGTCCTCTTCATCGCGACCGCCAACCAGCTCGGGACCATCCATCCGGCGCTGCTCGACCGGATGGAGCTCATCTCCCTGAGCGGGTACACGGAGGAAGACAAGGTGCATATCGCAAGGATGTACCTGATTCCGCGGCAGCTCGAAGAGCACGGGCTCAGGCCGGAACAGATGGCGATTACCGATGCGGCGCTGCGGCGCACGATCGGCGACTACACGCGCGAGGCGGGTGTGCGCACGCTCGAGCGCCAGATTGGGACAATTGCGCGCAAGGTCGCGGCACGCGTGGCCAGCGATCCCTCGTACGTCGGGGTGGTCGACCGGGACCAGGCCGCCGACTACCTCGGGCCGTCGCGCTTCCGGTCGGAGACGGCATTCCGCACGTCCCGGCCCGGCGTCGCCACGGGGGTGGCATGGACGGAAGCTGGAGGGGACGTGCTGTTCATCGAGGCGGTACTGCTGCCGGGCGGCGGCGGCCAGCTGACGCTCACCGGGCAGCTCGGGAACGTGATGCAGGAGTCGGCGCGCGCGGCGCTCAGCCACGTGCGGCAGCAGGCCGACGCGCTCGGCATCCCGCGCGACACGCTGAACCGGCAGGATCTGCACGTCCATGTTCCGGCGGGCGCCATCCCGAAAGATGGCCCGTCGGCCGGCGTCACGATCGCGACGGCGATCGTGTCGGCGGCGCGAGGCGTGCCCGTGCGCGCCGATGTGGCGATGACCGGGGAAATCACCCTGTCAGGCCTCGTCCTGCCGGTCGGCGGCATCCGCGAGAAGGCGCTCGCGGCGCGGCGCTACGGCATCAAGACGTTCGTGCTGCCCGAGATGAACGAGCAGGATCTGTCGGAGCTGCCCGCCGACGTTCGCCACGGGATGACGTTCGTGCCGGCGCGCACGCTCGAAGACGTGTTGAAGGTCGCGCTGCCGGGCGTGCCGGTGCCGGATCCGACCGCCGCCTGACCATCCGTGCCATCCATCGTCTTCTACATCTCGGGTCATGGCTTCGGCCATACATCCCGGGAAATCGAGGTCATCAACGCACTGGGGCGCCGCATGCCGGCGTGGCGGATCGTCGTGCGCACCTCGGCGCCGCGATGGCTCTTCGACAGGACTGCCCGGCCCCCCCTGACGCTGATCGAGGGCCCTTGCGACACGGGCGTTATTCAGATCGACAGCGTGCGGCTCGACGAGCACGAGACCGTCCGCGCGGCCGAGGCGTTCTACAGCGACCTGCCGCTTCTGGTCGACGCGGAGGTCGGTCACCTGCGGCGGCACGATGCACGGCTCGTGATCGCCGATGCTCCCCCGCTCGGCTGCGCGGCCGCTGCGGCACACGGCGTCCCGTCCGTGGTTCTCTCGAACTTCACATGGGACTGGATCTACGAAAAGTATCCGGTGGCGCCGGGGTCGCGGCTGATAGACACCATTCAGCACGCGTATCGGCTGGCGGACGCGGCGTGGCGGCTGCCGCTCTGCGGCGGGTTCGCCACGTTCAGCAGCGTCGTGGACGTCCCTTTTGTCGCGCGGCGGGCGACGTTTCCTCGGCATGAGGTCCGGCGCCGGCTCGGGCTCCCGGAAGACGCTCTCCTGGCGCTGTCGTCGTTCGGCGGATACGGTCTCCACGACTTCGATCCCGCCCACCTCGACTGCCTGGATCGGTGGCAAGTGGTGATGACCGCGCCGCATCCAGCTGTTCCTGCGCCGGCCGGCGTGTACGTTCTCGAGGAGAGTGCCGTGTACGACGCCGGCATGCGGTACGAGGACCTGGTGGCGGCGGTGGACGTCGTCGTGACCAAGCCGGGCTACGGCATCATCTCGGAGTGCATCGCCAACAGCACGGGCCTGCTGTATACCTCCCGGGGCAACTTCGCCGAGTACGATGTGATGGTGGAGCAGATGCCGCGGTTCGTCCGGTGCGAATACATCGATCGAGCGTCACTGGTGGCGGGCCGATGGCGCGACTCGCTGGATGCGATCAACACCAGAGCCCCGGCTCTCGAGCGTCCATCGACGGACGGCGCGGAGGTCGTTGCCTCGATGATGGCCGAGATGCTGTCAGAGGTCTAACCCCATCGGTCGACGGCCGCGGCGGCCTCCGAGACAGCGGCCGCTTACTTGACCGTGGTCACGAGCGACCACAGCTTCGGGATGTTCACCTTCTCTATGGACTGGGGCTGAAGATCCGCCTGCGCGAGAAACGCCGGCAGGTCGAGGTCAGCCTTGAAGCCGATGTGAATGGTGAACGGCGAAATGAGGCGCTCGATGTGGGAGAGCACCGGATTGGGGCTGAGGAAGTGGTTCAGGAAAATGATGCGCCCCCCGCGCCGGCACACGCGGCGCATCTCCTGCGCGACCTTGACGGGGTCAGGCACGACACTGATTAGGTAGGGCGCGTAGACGATGTCGAAGGAATCGTCTGCGAACTTCAAGTCGGCCGCATCCATCTGGAGCAGCCGCACGTGCTGCATCTCTTTGCGCGCGGCGCGCTCGCGCGCGATTTCGAGCATCGAGCCGCTGAAATCGATCCCGGTGACGGAACAACCCTTGGGATAAAGCGACAGATTGATGCCGGTG
>JALZOC010000245.1 GCA_030857365.1 Acidobacteriota bacterium | reverse complement strand
GCCGTGGCCCGATCGCCTTGACGAGCTTGTCCGCCCACGCAGGTTCGAGGAAGTGCTGTCCGTAACGTTTCTTGGCCCGCATGGTGGCTGGCTTGCTGATGCTTGTCTTTTGGGCAGCGCCGCCCCATTCGCACGGCGCTGCGAGGACACGGAGGCACGGAGGAATCCGGCTGTGAACTGGCACATGCGAGGCGCCGGCGCACCGCCGACCAGAGGTCGGCGGTCTGCGGACGTATCGATCCGGCGAATACGAGCCGCCGAGGGGCCATAGGCGGTTCGTATTCGCCGGTCGACACGTCCGCACCCGCGCAACGCGCGGGTGCGCCGGCAGTCCTTTCACGTCTCCGTGTCTCCGCGCGCTCCGTGTCTCGCGGCGGTGTAAAGCACAGGCACCGCCGCCCGCATTTCCTGACGCCCGCTACACGTCGTCGAGCGAGTCCCCGCGCCAGTACTTCTCTTCCACTTCCTCGATCTCTTCTTCGCTCATGCCGAAGTAGTGGCCGAACTCGTGGATGACCGTCTCGGCGACACAGTCGCGAATCTCCTCGTCGTCAGCGCAGCTCTCCTCGATGGGGCGCTGATAAATCGAGATGCGGTCCGGCAGCGTGTTGCCGTAGGCCCACCCCCGTTCGGGGAGGGGAGTCCCGTGATACAGCCCGAACAGCGAGTCGGGCGGCTCGATCTCCATCTCGGCGAGCACGTCCGGCGGGGGCTCGTCTTCCACGATGACAGCCACGTTCGTCATCGCCTCCCTGAAGCGCCGCGGAATCTCCTCGAGCGCCGCTTCCACCAGGCGCGTGAAGCGTTCTCGCGTCATGGCCGCCGCCCCCGCTTCGGCCTCGGTGCCGCCCCGCGGGCGACCACTGTGCGGTAGTAATCGCACGCCTCACGCACGCCACACCGCTCGCAGATCGGCTTCGGCTTGCAGATCCGCCGGCCATGAAGGATCAGCGTATCCGAGGCCCGCGTCCAGTCCGAGGGAGGGAGCGCGGCCCCGAGCTGCTGCTCGACGACCTCCGGCTCGTCGGATCGCGCAATGCCGATCCTGTTCGCCACGCGAAGGACATGCCGATCGACCGGCAACCCCGGAACGCCGAGCGCATGGCCGAGCACGACGTTCGCCGTCTTTCGACCGACACCCGGCAGCTCGACGAGCGCCTCCATGGTGGCTGGCACTTCGCCGCGGTGCCGCTCGACGACGTTGCGGGCCATCCCGACGAGCGCACGCGACTTCGCGCGGAAGAAACCGGTCGGCTGGATCTGCGGCTCGAGTTCGGCGGTTGTCGCCTTCGCGAGGACGCGGGCGTCGGGGTAGCGTTCGAAGAGCGTAGGCGTGACCTGGTTAACCCGCTCGTCGGTGCACTGCGCCGACAGGATAGTCGCCACGAGCAGTTCGTAGGCGTTCGAAAAGTGCAGCTCCGTGTCGGCGTTCGGATGCTGCGTCGCAAGCGTTGCCATGATGCGGCGGGTCGCGGCCGCGGTTTTCGACGGCGCCGGCACCCGCTTGCGCGCAGCGGTCCCCCTGGGCATCACTCGATTCTACCGTCCCAGGGCGATCCCTCGCCGGTTCAGTGCACCGGACCTTTGTTGTCCCAGCTGGTGCCGGTCGACTCCGAGTAGACCCGCATGTGCTCCTGCAGCGCGGCGATCAGGTTCGGGACCACCTGCAGCGGCACGACGACCTTCGACCGCACCGGCGCGCGCACGATGTGATCGGCTTCGGCGCCGTGGATGTCCTTTTCGGAGAGCGGCAACACCTCGCAGAAGGCGAGCGTGAAATCGAAGGGTGTGTGCGATATGGCGCAGAAGTTCGCGTAGGTGCGCGGAAGATCCGCCGTATCGTCGGCGACGATGGTGAAATTGATTTGTTTGCGGTCAGACATGGCAGCCCAAGATTACCGCGTCGAGGCACCGGGCACTAATAGCGTCTCATCACGCCGACGACCACGCCCTGTACCTGCACCTGGTCCGCCTCGGCCAGAATCGGTTGCATCGCGGGGTTCGCGGGCTGGAGGCGGATGTGGCCGTGCTCCCGGTACAGCTTCTTCAGCGTCACGTCCGCGCCGTTCAGAAGCGCGATGACCATCTCGCCGTTCTCCGCCGTGCGGCGATCTTCGACGATGACGAAGTCGCCGTCGCGGATCTGCTCGTCGATCATCGAGTCCCCCTTGACGCGGAGGACGTAGCTGTCTCGCTTGCCCACCAGGTCCTCGGGCACCGCGATCGTCTCGCTCCCGACGACGGCTTCTATCGGGGAGCCGGCGGCGACGTAGCCGAGCATCGGGAGTTCGACCGCGCGGCTGCCGAGCCGGGCGGATACGACTTCGACAGACCGGCTGCGATTCCACGCTCGCTTGATGAAGCCCTTGTCCTGCAGGTTGGTCAGGTGCTTGTGCACCGTCGCGAGCGAGGAGAGGTTGAATCGGCGGCCGATCTCCTCCAGGCTCGGGGCGTAGCCGTGCTGCTGGATGAAATCGTTCAGGAAGTCGAGTATTTCCCGCTGGCGCTTGGTGAGTGGCAGCATGGGCGCACTATATCAAACAAAAAGCGAAAGTCAACGGAAGAGCCGTCATCGGCCGCGCGGGCGGCCCGTAACCCTTGCTACAATCAGCCATGCACACGCGAGTCGCGGCTCTCCTGCTCGTCGCCGCCGCCGCGATGGCTCCGCTGATAGCCCAGGATCGCCTCACGAAGCAGGACGCCGACCGGTTCCAAGGAAAGCTCGGCCGGATCGTGCTCCAGAGCAAGGCCGCGGCGCTCAAGTCTGCCCAGCCACGCTCGACGCCGCTCACCGACATCGAACTGAACTCGTATCTGCGCTTCAATGCCGGGGACCAGGTGCCGGTCGGCGTCCTCGAGCCGACGTTGCACGCGCTGGGCGACGGGCGGGTGTCGGGGCGGGCGATCGTGGATCTCGACGCAGTCCGCAAGCAGAAGCAGCGGGGCTGGCTGGACCCGCTCGGGTACCTGTCCGGCCGCCTCCCCGTGACTGCCGCCGGCCGGCTGACGACGAAGGACGGCACGGGTCAGTTCCTGCTCGAATCCGCCGAAATTTCGGGCGTGACCGTGCCCAAGGGCGTCCTCCAGGAGCTGCTCACGTTCTATTCGAAGTCCCCGGAGAATCCCGCCGGCATCAACATGGACGCGCCGTTCGAGCTGCCGTCGGGCATTCGGGAGATTCGCGTCGGCACCGGGGTCTCGACGGTCGTGCAATAGAGGGCGGCGAGCCGTCCGATGCTCCCGTTGGATACTCCGCTCCAGTTCCTCAAGGGCGTCGGGCCGCGGCGCGCCGGCGATCTGCAGCGCGTCGGCCTGTCCACGATCGAAGACCTCCTGTATCGCTTCCCGATCCGCTACGAAGATCGCGGCACCTTCCAGACCATCGCCTCGCTTCGCCCGGGCGTGGCCGCGTCGATCGCCGGCGAGGTCGTGAGCTCCGGGCTGCGCCCCACGCGACGGCCGCGCTTCAAGATTTTTGAAATGCTCGTTCGCGACGCGACCGGCTCGCTTCGGGCGGTGTTCTTCAACCAGAGCTTTCTGAGCGACGTCTTCCATCCGCACCAGCGGGTGATCCTGTTCGGGCGCCTCGAGCTCACGCCTCACGGGCTGCAGCTGCAGAACCCGCAATACGAGATTCTCAAATCCGCGCCGGACGGCGAGGCGGCTGCCGCCGAGACCGACGACGACACGCTGCACACGGGCCGCATCGTTCCCGTGTACGAGAAGACGGGGACGCTCACGACGAAGATGCAGCGCGCCATCGTCCACCTGGCCCTCGGGCAGTTGCCGCCAGACCTGCCCGATGTGCTCCCGGCCGGCGTGAGAGCGCGCCAGGGGCTCGTCGAGCGCCGCACCGCGCTCGGCGACGTGCACTTCCCGCCCGCCGGCACGCCGGTGGAGGACCTGAATGCGTTTCGCACGGCGGCGCAGCGGCGGCTGATCTTCGAGGAGTTCTTTCTCTTCCAGCTGGGGCTCGTCCTGCGGCGCCGCAAGGCAGACGCCGAACGCAAACCACGCTCGGTGGTCGTCACCGACGCCGTGCGCGAATCCGCGCGGCGGGTACTGCCCTTCAAGCTGACCGGCGATCAGAAGAAGGTCGTGAGCGAAATCATCGGGGACATGAAGCGTCCGCAGCCGATGAACCGGCTGCTGCAGGGTGATGTCGGGTCCGGCAAGACGATCGTGGCCCTGCTCGCGGCGCTCGTGGCGATGGAGAACGGATTCCAGGTCGCCTTCATGGCGCCGACGGAGATCCTGGCGGAGCAGCACTTCATCACGATTCGGCGGCTGCTCGAGAAATCGCGCTTCAGGGTCGCGCTGCTGACCGGCTCGACCCCCGCACGGCAGCGGCGCGAGCTCCAGGCTGAGCTCGCCGGAGGCTCGATCCAGCTGGCGGTCGGCACGCATGCGCTCGTGCAGGATCCGGTCGGGTTCCGGGAGCTGGGCCTCGTCGTCATCGACGAGCAGCACCGGTTCGGCGTGCTGCAGCGCGCGACCCTCCGCGCCAAGGGGCTGCATCCCGACGTACTCGTCATGACGGCCACGCCGATTCCACGAACCCTGGCTCTCACGACGTACGGCGACCTGGACGTCTCGATCATGCGGGAGATGCCGCCCGGCCGGTTTCCCATCAAGACCGTCGCCAAGCCGGAATCGCGGCGCGACGAAGTCTATGACTTCATCCGGCGGCAGATTGACGGCGGCCGGCAGGCTTACGTCGTCTACCCGCTCGTCGAAGAGTCGGAAAAGGTGGACCTCAAGGCAGCGACGGAAATGGCGGACCACCTGGCCCAGGACATCTTCCCGCAGTATCGCGTCGCGCTGCTGCACGGCAGGATGAAGCCGGATGCCAAGGAGCGCGTCATGGGCGCGTTTGCCCGCGGCGAGTTCGACGTGCTCGTGTCGACGACCGTCGTCGAAGTCGGCGTGGACGTGTCGAATGCGGCGGTCATGCTCGTCGAGCATGCGGAGCGGTTCGGGATGTCGCAGCTCCACCAGCTGCGCGGCCGCGTGGGGCGCGGGCCGCACCAGTCCTACTGCGTGCTGCTCTATCAGTACCCGCTGACCGACCAGGGGCGCGCACGGCTGAAGGCGCTGACCGACACGAGCGATGGGTTCGAGATTGCCGAGCGGGACCTCGAGCTTCGCGGCCCGGGTGACTTTTTCGGGACCCGGCAGTCCGGCATGCCGACACTGCGTGTCGGCGATCTCGTGCGGGATCACCAGCTGATGGAGGAGGCGCGCCGCGAAGCCGTCGCGGCC
>JALZOC010000244.1:1604-5292 GCA_030857365.1 Acidobacteriota bacterium | reverse complement strand
GCCTCCCTCCGATGGCCGTGGCGGGGCTCCTGCCGTGTCGAGGACGCTGGAACGGCCCGTTCCTGCTCGACGACGCCGACGGCGTGCATTGAAGGTGTGACCCCCTAACTGACCCCCAAGCGGTTGGACACGGGCACACTAGGCTGGACACGGACGGACGGAATCATTCGGGAAACTATCCAACGGTGTCCAGTCGAGTCCAACCCGTGACCCCTGCCGATAATTCGTAATCAGCAGGTCACCCGTTCAAGCCGGGTCGTCGGCTCCAAATTCCTGAACAATTTGCGAATCTAGGCGAGCCGAACGTCGGCTTCGCCTTCGCCGGGGCCAGCTCCTCGTCGGGCTCGGGAACACGGATGTCTGCGAACACGTTGCCGGAACTCGGCGTCACAGCGGTCAGCGGCTTTTTTGCCATGCTTCGTAATCCTCTTTCGCGCGGGCGAGCCGCGCGACGATGTGCACGTTCCGCTTTCCTGGCTGCCGCTGTTCACATCGTTCCAGTGGCCTTCGGTCGCCGACGCGCTCGTCGGCGACATGCGGCCGGCCAGGTCGGTCACGACGCTGAGGACGGCTCGACCATCGCCGTCAAGCGGCGGGGCGGCGCTTCGATCCCTCGATAAGGGCCACGCTCAAACGCAGGCGGAACGGCCTCAAGAGACGATTGATCGTCGCCTGCGTGGGATTGTGCCTCGGATGGAGCGCCCGCAGGACATTCGGACTCGCCATTCCCACCTTCGCCGCAAACTCCTTCACGCCCATCGCGCGAGCGACCCTGGCAAGTGCCACCTGGATGGCTACGCCCTCATCGATGGATGCCATCAGGAACTCGCGCGCGAATACCGGATCGCGAAGATCTTCGGCGAGCCCGACTTCCCAGTCCCTACTTCGCCTTGCCATGACGACTTCCCTCCTGGTAGTCCTTCCAGAACCGCTGCGCGCGCCGAATATCGCGCGACTGTGACGCCTTGTCGCCTCCGACGAGCAACATCAGCAACCGACGCTCCGTCTTTGCCGAAGTAGATTCGATATCCCGGCCCGAACATCACGCGGGCTTCCCAGACCCCTGAGCCCACGGTCTTGTGGTCTCCGAGGTTGCCGGTCGAGAAGCGCAGGATCCGTGCCTGAATGCGCGCTCTGGTCTGGACATCCAACACGTCGAGCCAGTCACGGAACGGATTCTTCCCATCCACCGTGACGTATTCGGAAACACGAAGCATCACGGAAGGCTTCTTAAAACTATCATATACGATAATATTTACGCAACCCCGTGGTCACCCGACGTCAGCTCCTCAACCCCGCGCTGCGAACGCCAGAACGCTGCCGGTCCGCTTGCCACTGACGATCTGCTCCAGTCGCTTGCCCCAGAAGTCGAGGGCCGCGCGTTTCTCCAGATCGTAACTGTGCCGGTCATACACGGCCGTCACGCCTGTCTCGACGTGGTTGAGTATCTTCGATACGACAAGGCGAGGGACGCCAGCGCCGACCATCCGTGAACTGCACCTGCAGACCGGCCGGTGGGTTCGCCAGGCGGCCACTCGGGGTCCTCTCGTGGTCACTGATCGCGGTCGCCGCGTCGCAGCGCTTCAACCATTTGACGAGTCCATGACCGGTCGGCCTCTCCCCACCGAGAGGCAGCGATACGCAAACGGTCGAAGATCCCGGTCGATTCCGCCGTGTACCAGTCTGAGCTGCGCGGGGATCAGTGGGGCTTCCCCGCGTAATCAGCAGGTCACCCGTTCGACCCGGCATTTGACCTGCTGCCAGCCGTTCCATACACTCGTACTGTGCATCGCTTGATGGCGACCCTGCTCGGATTGGCGCTGGTCGCGGCCTCAACCCATGTCTCTGCGCTGCACATTCACGACTACACGGATCACGATCACCCCGAGCACCATCATGGGCTTGCCGCGCATGAGCATCACGCTGCGGAGTCACACGAAGCCGATGCTGGCGTCCATCTGGAGACCTGTGCTCCAGGGCAACACGCGATCTCGTTCGTCTTCGTGTGCTCAGCTCCCCAGCAGGCGCATGCAGTCGACGCCGAGGTTGTGAGCCCGACGATTACAGAGCCGGAGCTACCGCGGCATCAGGCCTTCGACATAACGGACGTTCGCGTTCACGGTCCGCCGCCTCGTACACAAGCCTCGCCTCGCGCCCCACCTCTCACCATCCCCGCCTGATCACCTGACCGGCACGATGCCGGTTGTCCGTCAGTTCGAACAATCGAGGACCGTTTTATGCCGACCCGAGGCCAGGTGTGTACCTGGATTGCCGCGTTCGGCCTGGCGCTGCCGTCCACGGTGGCCGCTCAGGACCGAACCGAGCGCGACGTCGTGGAGCTGATCGTGCGCGACGGCCCGCACGCGAGAGCCATTCGCGCGGAGACAGAGGTCACGCGCCGTGAGCAGCTCGCTCGGCTTGCCTACCCGAATCCCGGAGTCATGTACAGCCGGGAAGGTGCCGGCTTCACCGAGTTTCTGCAGATCGAGCAATCGCTGCCAGTGTTCGGCACGCGCGCCGCGCTGTCGCGGGCGGGAGTGGCCGCTACCGCTGCCGCGGAAGCCGAACGGGATGGACGGCTCTGGATGCTGCGAGCGGACGCTGTGAGCGCTGTTGCACGGCTTGCGGCTGAGCAGGCTCGACTCGAGGCGGCCCAGGCGAATACGCGCGATGTGGAACGCTTGATTGAGATCCTCCGGACGCGGGAGCGCGAAGGTGAGGGATCGCGTTTCGACCGCCTCCGCGCGGAACAAGAGCTGCGCGAGACGCGACAGCTCGTCACGTCGGCGGCAATCGGGGTCTCGGAAGCGAAAGCGTCACTCTCCGCCCTCTTACCGCCCGACACCACCGTGACTCGAATCACCAGTGCGCTCCCATCGCCTCGAGCACCAATCCCGGTGGAATCCCTGCTCACGCGGGCCAACGCAAGCCGAGCCGAACTCCGCGCGCTCCAGCGGTTTGCCGAACGAGCGGCGCTCGAATCGGATGCCGCTCGACGGGCCCGACTCCCGGCGCCGACGCTGTTTGGCGGCTTCAAACGAGCCGACGTTGAGTCGGGCCGTGAGCGAGGCGGTGTCTTCGGACTGAGCGTGTCTGTGCCGCTCTTCGATGCGGGCCAGCGGGACGCCGCGAGATGGGCTGCCGAACGCGCACGCGTCGATGCTCAGCGCGCGTCCATCGAGCTCCAGGTTCGAAGTGAAATCGTTCGGGCGTCCGAAGCGCTGTCGCTGCGACAAGCAGCGGTCTCGGAGGACCAGGAAGCGGCTGGTGACGAGCTGACGCGGATCGCCGAAGTCGCGTACCGCGAAGGCGAGGTCGGCATCCTCGAACTGCTCGACGCGGTTCGCACCGCATCACGGGCGAGAGCTCGCAGCGTCGGCTTACGGCTCGAGGTGCGCCTGGCACAGATCGCCTTGGAGCGCGCAGTGGGAGATGCCTTGTGGCCTTGAAACAGTTGGGTTGCGTCGTTGTCGTTGCTCTCCTCGGCTCGGCCTGTAGCCGCTCCGCGCCACCTGCCGCTGAAGCGGCGGAACCAGAGGCCCTGCACGTCACGCGCTGGACAGACAAAACGGAGCTGTTCGCCGAGTACCCGGCGCTCACGGTCGGCCAGACGTCGCGCTTCGCCATTCATCTCACACGGCTCGACTCGTTCAAAGCCCTCACTGAAGGGCGAGTCGAGGTCCACCTA
>JALZOC010000244.1:0-1594 GCA_030857365.1 Acidobacteriota bacterium | reverse complement strand
TCCACCTACGGGGCGGCAGGGGCCCGGCTGAAGTCTTCCGCGTCGATGCCCCCTCTCGGCCGGGCATTTTCGGAGTCGACGTGAAACCTGCCCAGGCAGGCAAGCGCGAGATGGTGATCGTGCTCCAGGCCACGGGGCTCAGCGACGAACATCGCGTGGGCCAAGTCGACGTGCACGCCAGTGCCGAAGCCGCCCGGGCCGCCGCATCGCAGATCAGTGAGGAGACGCCAGGCATCAGTTTTCTGAAGGAACAGCAGTGGGGCCTTGATTTCGGAACGGCGCTGGTCCGCGAGCAATCCGTGCGGGAGTCGATTCGGGTGCCAGCTCGGCTCGAGGCCAGACCAGGCGGCGCCGCAGATGTCGCGGCGCCAATCGACGGCCGGCTGACACGCGTCCTCGACCTGGCGCTTGGCGCCAGCGTCTCTCGTGGGCAGGAGCTCGCGCGACTGCTACCGCCTCCCGCCGTACCCGGCGATCTTCCACAACTGCAACGGGGGCGGGCGGATGCGCAAACGGCGCTCGCACTCGCGACGCGTGATCGTGAGCGTGCCGAGCGGTTGACGAGCGCCGGCGCTGCACCGGAAAAGCGACTCGATGAAGCACGTTCCGCGGAGGAGCAGGCCAAAGCGCGGCTGACCGCCGCGGAAGCGAGCCTGACGCAGTACAACGTGGCCCGAACGGGAGGCGCAACGGATGGTGAAGGGCTGTTCGTCATCCGATCGCCGGTGAGTGGCGTGATTGCCCACCGCGAGGCGGCGACTGGTGCCAACGTGGCGGCCGGCACCATCCTGTTTCGGGTGGTGGACGCGTCACAGGTTCACGTCGTGGGCCAGGTCCCTGAAGCGGACGCGGCTCGGGTTCGGCTGGTATCAGCGGCGGAGATTGAAGTACCCGGGCACCAGGGCCGCGTCCCAGCCGGCCGTCTCGCGAGCATCGGCAAGGTCCTCGATCCGCAGTCCCGCACAGTGCCGATCACGTTCGCCTTCGATAACCGCGCACTCGGACTCCCCGTCGGTCAGGCCGTCGTGCTTCATCTCCTGATGGACACCGCCGCGCCTCGGCCGGTCGTGCCCGCGGTCGCCGTTGTCGACGATGGGGGACGGCCTATCGTGTTCGTGCAGCGGGAGGGCGAAACGTTCGAACGGCGGGCGGTGACACTGGGGGCGCGAGCCGGCGACGTCGTCCAGATCATTGAGGGCGTCAAGGCGGGGGATCGCGTGGTGACCAAGGGGGCGTACCTTGTGCGCCTGGCGTCGCTGTCGCCGTCCGTCCCCGCCCACGGGCACGTGCACTAAAGCAAGGCTGAACATGATTGACGCGCTGATTCGCTGGTCGCTCGGGCACCGCCCCATCGTGGTGGCGCTTGCCGCGGCCTTCCTGGTGTGGGGCGGCTGGACGGCCGCACGAATTCCGTTGGACGTGCTGCCGGATCTCACCGCTCCCACGGTGACCATCCTGGCCGAAGCGCCCGGGATGGACCCGCTCGAGATTGAATCGCTGGTGACCTTCCCCATCGAGTCCGCGCTGAACGGTGCCGCGGGCGTGCGCCGGGTCCGCTCCGCAACCGCTGTTGGCGTCTCGGTCGTCTGGGTGG
>JALZOC010000243.1 GCA_030857365.1 Acidobacteriota bacterium | reverse complement strand
ACAAGGCCGGGGTCGACATCGCAGGCCGCGACGATGTTCTGGCTCATGAGGCTGCGCGTGTTGGAGCCTCCCATCCCGCCGATGCCGACCGTGGCGATGTTGACCGTGTCGCTCGGCGCCTGGAACCCGCGGCCCAGGACGTGGCGCGGGACAATCGTCAGCCCGGCGCCCGTTGCCGCTACAGTCCGCACGAACGTGCTCCGCGGCCCGCCGGCGTCTTCACGCTCGCCCATAGGTTTCCTCATAGCGCCAGATCACGCGGCGCACCGTCACGTGCCACGTCCCACGTGCAAGGTGCAACGTGCTACCTGTCGTGCGACGTGCCACGTGCGACGTGCCACGTGGCTACGTGAGCTTCCACCCCGGCCGGTATTCGCGCCCGAGGAACTGGTTCGGATCGACGGTGTTGTTGCCGTTCTTCACCGAGTTCGTCACGCGCCCGGACGCGCCGTCGTAGAGGATCTTCCCGCCGGCGCGGAGCGACACGATGCCCAGCAGCATTACCTCGTTCAGGCGCGCCGCGTAGTCTATGGGGCTCGAAATTTCCGCCTTGCCCTTGATCGCCTCCACCCAGTTCATCTCGTGCTCTTCGTGCGCGATCCGGGCGAGCTTCTGCTTCGGCACCCCGTACGACTCGTGCAACGTCCCCGGGAGCAGCCGCGGGTCCAGCCCGTAGGTGTCCTGCAGCATCTTGCCCTTGCTGCCGATGTAGAGGATTCCCCCTTCGCCGTTCAGCTTCTCGTCGCCCATTTCCTCGGGCTTGGGCGGATTGAAGCCGCCGTCGTACCACGTCATCTTGACGGCCGGCATGCTGCCGCGCGCGGGGAAGTCATAATACGTGGTCGTCGCGGTCGGATAGCAGACGCCGTTGAACGGCGTGGAGATCGTCTCGATCACCGTGGGCATCCCGAGGTCGAGCCCCCAGAAGGGATGATCGATGAGGTGCGCGCCCATGTCGCCGAGCGCCCCCTGCCCCCAGTCCACCCAGCCGCGCCAGTTGAACGGGTGATAGATCGGGTGGTAGTCGACCTCCGGCGCCACGCCGAGGAAGAGGTCCCAGGTCAGTCCGTCCGGGACGGGATAATTGCCCGCGAGCGCGGCGGCGAGCCGTGCCTCGACGCCGGCGCCGTTCCAGCGGAGGGGCCGCTGCGGATTCTCCGCCGGCAGGGGCGCGGGGCGCGGCACTCCCTGCGGCCAGTAGCCGAGCGGGCGGTTCGTCCAGACATGAATCTCGCGAATTTCGCCGATGGCGCCTGCCGCGAGGTATTCCTGGCCGGTGCGCGCCCCGTCGGTCGAGTGTCCCTGGTTGCCCATCTGCGTCACGACCTTGGTCGTTTTCGCTTTCTGCGCGAGGTGCCGGCCCTCCTGCACGGACCAGCAGAGGGGCTTCTGAACGTAGACGTGCTTGCCGAGATCCATCGCGGCCGATGCCACGGGCGCGTGCATGTGGTCCGGCGTTGCGATGATGACGCCGTCGATGTCTTTCTGCTTTTCCAGCATCTCGCGGTAATCCCTGTACCGCTGAACCTTTGGCAGCTGCTGGTCGACGAACTTGCGGGTGAGCTCGGCGGTGTTGGTCGCCGGACGACGCGCATTGGCTTCGAGCTGCGCTTGCGAGGGGTCTCGGCGCCGCTGCTGGCCGGCCCCGCCGGTGCCGGGGGCGCCCGCCGCAGCCTTGAACCGGTTGAGCGCGCTATCCATTAGCGTGTTGTCGACGTCGCAGATGGCGACGATGTTCTCGCTGAGCACCGCGCGGGTGTTGGGGAAGCCCTGGCCATGAATACCAACTGTGGCGATATTCAACGTATCGCTCGGCGCCTGGAAGCCGCGGCCGAGCACGTGGCGCGGGACGATCGTGAAGGCCGCGCCCGTCGCCGCGACCGTCGTGACAAATTTGCGCCGGCTGATGCCGGGCGTCTGTTTTTCTTCCTGGTCGCTCATGATCTCCCCCTTCGAGCCTGAACTTGATGTCCGGCGTGCGAAGCCGCCCGGCGCGGCCGGCCGACGGCGCGGCGGCCAATTGCCGCACGCCGTTCCGCACGCGGAACACAAGGGACATTCGCACGTCCGGCCTGCGGCGGTCAAGCGTGCCTTGACAAGGGCTCATTGTATTTGCCATCACTGGTACCTGCATGATCGCACCGTCTTCACGCGCCAGATCCCACCGGACGGGGCCGAACGCACCCCGGTTGCGCCGAGGTGCCCCGGGGCTGGAGCTGCACCTCATCGTCATCGTCCTCGCCGGTCTGTCTGCCGTGGGCCCCGTCTTCGCGGGGAACGAGCGACAGCCTGACCTCGACACCGTGCTGCGCCGCGCCGCCGACTACGTGGAGGGCTACCACGAAAAGCTGAGCTCGATCGTCGCGGAAGAGCGTTACGTCCAGCGGACGGGGCCAGATCTCGATCGCTCCGCGCTTCCAGGACCGCGAGAAGGAAAGGAGCGCGTCCTGCGCTCGGACTTCGTGCTCATCCGGGGATTCGCCCGCGGGAGCCCGTGGATCGGCGTGCGCGAAGTGCTGGAGGTGGACGGCCGCGCCGTCGAGGGAGAGCACGGCCGCCTCGAGGCCCTGCTGGCCGACACCGGCGCCGACGTGGAGCGGCGGCTCCGCGCGCTGGCGGATGCGCAGGCGCGGTACAACCTCGGCGACCTGTACCGGACGATCAACGTCCCCACCCTCGCGCTCGAGTTCCTGCGCCGCGACCGGCAGGACCGATTCCGGTTCAAGCGGTCGGGGACAGCTGAACTGCACGGCGTCCACGCGTGGACCGTCGCGTTCAAGGAACGCGTCCGTCCTACGCTCATCCGCACACCGGAAGGGCGCGACGTCGTCTCTTCGGGGGTGGTCTGGATCGAGCCTCAGACCGGCGCCGTGCTCAGAACCGAGCTGCGCGCCGGAGAGAATCTCGGACGGCTCCGATCGCTCATCCTCGTGAGCTACGCGCGGAACGACAGGTTCGACATGCTGCTCCCCGACGACATGAACGAGCTCTACGTGACGGGGCGGTCGCGGATCGAAGGGCACGCCACGTACAGCCGGTTCCGGCGGTTCGAGACGGACGTGCGGATCCGGTAGCGGCAGCGCCGCCGGCCGCTCACCGAGCCGCTCTATTCGGGAAGCCTGATCCTCGCGAAGACGGGAAGATGATCGGACGGGTAACGCCCGTTCCTGCTGTCGTGAAGGATGCTGGCGGCCAGGACGTCGGTCCCCGGCTGAACCAGCACGTAATCGATTTTGCCGCCGCTCACGTTTCCATAGGTGAACCCGGTGAAGGTGCCGACATCCGTCGCGTCGGGGTGCAGCACGCGGAAGGTGTCCACGAAGGGGCCGGTCGGACCGACCAGCGCGCCTAGCGCGGGGTTGTCCTCCCCGACGTTGAAGTCCCCCGTCACGACCACCGGCTCGCCGGGGAACGCCCGTGCGTCGATGCGGGCCCGCAGCAGCGCGGCGCTCTGCTCGCGTGAGGGCTGGGATTGATGGTCCAGGTGCAGGTTGAAATGATAGAAGCCCCGGCCGTCGCGATCGATGAAGCGCGCCCACGTGCAGATGCGCGTGATGTTGTTGCCCCATGACTTCGACGCCGGCACCTCCGGCGTATCGGAGAACCAGAAGGTGCCTGCGTCGGCGACCCGAAACCGATCCCGCTTGAACAGAATCGCCGAGAACTCACCGGCCGCGCGCGCGTCGTCGCGGCCGACCCCCACCACTGCATAGGCTGGGACCGCCGCGGTGATCTCCGCGATCTGCGAGGCGAGCGCCTCCTGGAGCCCGATGAGGTCGGCATCGTGCGCGCGCATGACGTCGAACAGCAGGTCGCGCCGGGCGGTCCACTGGTTCTCGCCGTCGGGAGCGGTCGCGTACCGGATGTTGAACGTCATCACGGTCAGCGGTTCGGGCGCAGCCTGTGCGCCCTCCGCGACACCAGGGAGCGGCACGAACAACAGCAGCAGGACGACGCAGCGCAATCTCGTCAATCTCGTCAATCTCGTCATGTTCAACATGCGCCCCGCATTCTACGCGGATTCGCACACACGCCGGCCGGCGCACATGGACGGCATCGAGACCCTGCGATACGGGCTCGTGACGAGCGCCAGAGGCGAACGTCAAAGCCGCGCGGGCATCCACGCGACCATGTCCTGGCGCCGCGCGTAGTGGACCAGCGGCGGGAGGCCGGGGAGCCGAATCCCCGCCGCATCGGCCATGGTGTTGACCGTCAGCTCGGCTTCCGCTGCCTGCAGGGGCCACGGCGGGTGGTGGATGTCCAGACGGATGCGGCGGCCGCGGCTGTCCTCGGTATAGAGGCAATACCGCTCCGTGAGGAAATACTCCAGCGTGCCTGGCGTGGGCGGGTGCGGGTCCCCCGTCGGCCGATAGCGCGCCGTCAGTGCAGCGGGGGCGCCGCGTCTGTCGGTCCGCCGGCTGCGGTAATCCATCCACCCGTTACGAGCGTCGACCTCCATCGCGGCAGTGAAGTAGGGGAGGTGCGCCAGCAGGCGCGCGGCTTCGACGGCTACGGTGTTGGACGCATCGAGGCTGAAAAAGTAGACGCCTGGCTTTCCGTCGAGCGTCACGTAGGTGCGGACGTTCAGCTCGGGAAACGCGGACAGCCATGGCAGCGCCGGCACCGCGCGCGGCGCGACGTTCGACATCTCGAATGGCACGATCCCGACCCACGCCTGCCCTTCGAAGGTGTCGAGGGGGAAGGCGCGTGGCACGAGCGGGCGGAGCATGGAGGCGTCCACCGGCCAGTGGGCGAACAGCAGGTCGTGCCACGTCTGCCGCATCACCCATGGCGATGCGGGCATGGCCCACGGGCGGTGCTCCGTCACGCCCAGGATGCGGTGATTGAAGTCGTTCAGTCGCGGCCGCGTCATGGCAGTCTTCCTGACGGGGCTGAAACGTGCGACGTGCCACGTGCCATGTGCAAGGTGCTACCCGTCGTGTGCCATGTGCCACGTGCACGTGCAACGTCGACCGTCGGGGGCAGCAACGTAGACAAGCCGCACGTTGCACGTAGACAAGCCGCACGTCGCACGTAGCACCTGACAAGTTGCACCTTGCGCGTTGCACTTTGCACGTGGAACGTGCTGCGCGCTGCGTGCAGTTGTCCTGAGCGGGAGACATCGTTGTGCACGGGGGATGACGCACGAAGGTAGTCCAGTGCCGCTCGCACTGTCGGGCTTGATGGCACTTCACTTGCTTCGGGTTCGGTCGCCTGCCGGCTCGGAGGGATCGTGATTCCCAGGAAACGTCTGCTCATTCTGGTCCCGGTGTGTATCGCCGGCCTCTTCACGCT
>JALZOC010000242.1 GCA_030857365.1 Acidobacteriota bacterium | reverse complement strand
CTCCAGCGGACCCTCGGGCGTCCGGAGCGCCAGCGTCCGCTCGCCTATCGACTCGATCGTCGTTCCGAAAAACGCTCGAATACTCCCCTCGGCAATCCGGTTCTCGAGATCGGGTTTGATCCAGTACTTAATCTTGTCGGAGAGCACGGCACCGCGCACGATCAGGGTGACCGAGGCGCCATGCCGATGGCAGTCGAGCGCAGCCTTCGCCGCTGAGTTCCTGGCGCCGATCACCGCCACCTTCTGCCGCACATAGGGGTATGGCTCGCGGTAGTAATGCGTGACCTTCGGCAGGTGCTCACCCGGCACGCCGAGGGGATTCGGCTGATCGAAAAAGCCGATCGAGACGACGAGGTGCCGAGCGCGGTGTTCGGCCCTGTCCGTCACGACCGTGAAATCACCCGCCGCGCCCGCGACGCTCAGCACACGCTCGTACAGCCGGATGTCGAGCTTCTCCTGCGCCGCCACACCGCGGTAATACTCGACCGCCTCCTCCCGGGTCGGTTTGTAGCCCTGGATCGGGAACGGGTAGCCGCCGATCTCAATCAGCTCGGGGGTCGAGAAGAATTCCATGCGGGCCGGGTAGCCGACGATGGAGTTGACGAGGGAACCTTTCTCCACCACGAGTGGACGGAGCCCTTCGCGCTTCGCCTCGATCGCGCAGGCGAGTCCGACAGGACCGGCTCCGATGACGATCACGTCCATCAGGTCGCGCATGTGTTCCTCACTTCCGCCAAGTCCATCCAGCACGACCGCGCGGGCTACGCTCGCGAGTCCTGCTCCAATCGGAGTCCTTCGGGCAGAGGCTCTCCAAAGGCCTCGCTCGCCCACCCGGTGCTCACCGCCACCACGTCCTGCAGCGATGCGAGAGCCCCGGCGGGTATGCCGGCGGCGGACAGCCGATCGACCGCGCGCTCCCGGATCGCAGCCTGAACGTCGCGAGCCGGATCTCCGGTCAGCGCCCCGATATGAACCACGGCCGCCGCCGCCTCGGCCGTGATCTCCTTCAGGTCCAGCAGGCGCTCGACCCAGCGTTCCGCGACGGACGGAGGGACGACGTTGTTCAGCGGTCCGTACAGCGGTGAGCGAGCTCCCGTCCGGCCGAGTGCCCAGAGCCGGGCGGCATTTCGCGGCTCCCGCTGAAGACGCGCCGTGAGCTCGTCACCAATCCTGACCCTCTGCCCGGCGTCTAGCCGTTCCAGACTTGCCAGCAGCCGCCACGCCTCACGGTCGACCTGCGCATTCATGCGGATCGCCTTCTTCTGCCCGGCTCCCACCTGCCCCATGACGCGCTGTGCCAGCTCGCGTTGCTGACCCGCGGTCAGCCCGCCGGCGACGCGCTGCCAGAGCACCAGCCACTCCACCTGGCACTGGATGTCCTTCGGGAACGTCAGGCCCGCGAGATACACCTTCCGGAGCTCCGACAGGCGCCACGGATCCAGCGGCGCACCGAACCCCGGCCGCGTGCAGAATCCTGCGAGGTTCAACCATCGCACTTCGTACGGAGGGGCCTTGGTCCGCCCAGCGGCGACGTCGAGGAACACATCGGCGAGCGACCGGAGCACGGGAAGGGGCCATGCCTGCTTGCCGTGTCCAAGACTGTTTTCCAGGGCCGCGACGAGTGCGCCCGGCGCGGCATCAGCCTCTCGCGCTGCGAACGTCCGCCGGATCAACGCCTCCGCTGCGCGCAGGGCATCCTCAGCCACGATGATCCGGTCTTCTCCGGACGCGTCTTCCTCCTCGAGACCGTCCAGCGGGTTCGACTCGACGCCGCGCAGGTTGAACGAGAGCCGCCACCGATGCTCCGTCGTGACGGACCCGCACCACAGCTCGAGCGTCCCCGTCTCGGTGAAGGAGGCGGAGAGGCGGACAGGCACAGGCACGCGTCGCGATCGCTTTCCATATCGCAGCGCCGTCACGAGCGGCGCATGCCTGTGCGCTTCGTCGTCAGGCGTGAACGTGACGACGGTGTTCAAGGGATCGGCGCGCGTCATCGTGCTGTACAGCGTGAAGGCCGAGGGCTGGTTCGCCACGACGGTGAAGGCTCGATCGATCGCCATGGCTGAACCCTCCTGCGTTCCCCGCGGCAGCACGCAGACAGCCGACGCAAGGTCGCCGCCGGCGACACCGATGTAATAGGCGCGGGCGCTGCCGGCGCGAATCAGCAGGCGGCGCGACCCGGCAGGGCCGGTCCGCAGCCTGCCGTAGAAGGCGGCCCCCGTCGCGACCGCCGTTTCAGGACGCGCGTTGCCGAGCAGGAGCGGGCGCGTCCCACACCAGCCCGACAAGGCGGTGAGGACCCGTTCGCGCGCGGCCGATGGAGCAAAGAAGCCGCCGTTGAAGAGCACCGCGTCCGGGCACGCCAGGCGCCCCCCGCCGGAGACGCTCGCGGCGCGGGTCAGAAACGCCGCAAGGTGCTTCGTGATCGCCGCCTCGGATTCGTAGGGCAGACCGAGCTCCCGCAGGCCGGCGCGGCGGGCGCGTGCAGGAAGGTCGTCGGGCAGGGTCAATGGAAGGAAGCCCTCCCACAGCGCGCCCAGTACCTCGTCCCGCGTCAACTCCGCCGTCACGCCGCCACCCACGACGCCGCGTCCCGCCCCGAGCAGAGTGACGGGCACGCTCGGAGGGCCGCCGTCCGAGAGGAGCAGCTCCTTGGCCGCGCTGCATTTCCGGCGGAGCGTGTGTCGCTGGGCGAGTGACAGCCGTGCCGCCCCGCCAGGCAGCTTGTGCTCGACCATGACGGCCAGCGCGAGATCGAGGTTGTCCCCGCCGAGCAGCAGGTGTTCGCCGATCGCGATTCGCTCGAACACGAGCTCCCCCTCCTCCGCCGATGCCCGGATCAGGCTGAAGTCCGTCGTGCCGCCGCCGACATCGCATACCAGAATCAGCGCTCCGTCGCCAAGCGTGGAGACCAGGCTGCGCGGGTGTGCGGCCATCCACGCGTAGAGCGCGGCAAGTGGCTCCTCGAGCAGCGTGACGGCCCCGATGCCGGCCTCCCGTGCGGCCTCCACCGTCAGTTCGCGGGCCTCTTCGTCGAAGGATGCGGGCACGGTCAGCACGATGACCTGCCGGTCGAAGCGGGACGTCTCGTCCGGATGGTCGTGATTCCACGCGCCTCGCAGGTGCGCGAGCAGCCGGGACGAGGCCTGCACCGGCGATAGCTTCCGTGGCGCCTCCTCCATCCATGGGAGAAGCGGGGCGGACCGATCGACCGCCGCGTTCGACAGCCAGGACTTCGCCGACGAGATCTGCCGTGCCGGGACCAGCGCACCGAAGTCCCGTGCGAACACCCCCGCAATCGCGTCCGGATCCGGATCCCATGGAAGCCGCACACGTCCCGACTCGAGCTCGCGCGCATCCGGAAAGTAGAGGAAGGACGGCAACGTCGGCCGGCGGTCGACCTCCCCCGCGGCGACCAGCTGCGCGATCTCGAAGACGCGAACGGGCCCGCGCGGACCCGCCCACGCGAGTGCCGAGTTGGTCGTGCCAAGGTCGATCCCGATCACCCCCGATGGGGACGTCTCGTTCAGGGCTCCCGCTCCCTGATGTTCAGCTCCAGCTTCCACCGGTGCTTGCCATCGAGCGATACGCACCAGATTTCCACGGTGCCGATCTCGGTGACGCGGCTCTCGATCGTGACGGGGACGACGGCGTCGGGACGGCCGCCCTCGACCTGCAGGACGACGTCGAGCGGACTCAGTTCCTCGAGATCGTCACCCCAGTCCTCGATGAGCGCGCCCGCGCCGTCCGACTTGCGCACGGTGGAGGAGAGGAACCGGAACTCGGCCGGCTCGCCGACGACCAGCCCGAACTCCCGCCCCGGAATGGAGGCGCTCGTGCCTTCCTCCATCCCGAAGGGCACCACGCACAACGCCTTGAGCGGCGCCGGCATTCCGGGAACGGCAGGCATCGCGCTCTCGATGCCCAGGTAGTACGTCCGCGGGGCGCCGCTGCGGATGCGAATCCCGCGCCCGCGCCGCGCGAGCCCGTAGGCGGCGGCGCCCCTGGCGACGGCATGATCGAGATTCACGGACGCCAAAATGTGGCGTTCGTCGAGCGGCTCGAATCCATCGTCGGCAAGCCAGCCGCTCAGCACCTCGATGACGCGCGCCCGCAGCGCCGGCGCCTTCATCACCCCGCCGTTGAACAGCACGTGGGTCGGAGCGGCGAGCCCGCTTCCGCCGCGGCGCACCGCTGACGCGGCACCGCTCCCCTGCTCCCCCTGTCGCGAGAGAAACCGCGCGAGGTGACGGGTCACCGCCGCATCCGCCGCATACGGCAGGCCGAGCTCCTGCAGGCCCGCCCGGCGCTGGCGCGCCGGCATGTCGCTGCTGCGGACGAGCGGAAAAAATCCGTCCAGCAGGATTTTGTCCACGTCGCCGCGGGTCAATGCCGTCGTGATCGTGCCGCCAATCAGCCGCGATCCGCGTCCGAGCAGCGTCACCGCCTGTTCGCCCGCCGCGGGATCGGCAAGCAGCGCCTCCTTCGCCATTCGGCACTGGTGCCATAGCCCGTGAAGATGCCACGTGTCCACGCGGTGACCCGCGGTCTCGAGCCGCTGCTGCAGCAGTCTGGCAAGCGCGAGATCCATGTTGTCGCCGCCAAGCAGGATGTGCTCGCCGACGGCGACTCGCTCGAGCGTGAGGTCTCCACTCTGCTCGGACACGGCGATCAGGCTGAAATCCGTCGTGCCCCCGCCAACGTCGCATACGAGAATCAGATCTCCCACCCGGACGCGGCGGCGCCAGGTGTCCCCCATGGCGTCGAGCCAGGCGTAGAAGGCGGCCTGCGGTTCCTCGAGGAGGGTGACCTGGTCCAGCCCCGCCGCGTGCGCGGCTCGCAGCGTCAGCTCACGGGCCTCTTCATCGAATGAGGCGGGCACGGTGATGAGCACATCCTGCCGCGCCAGCGCGAGGCCGGGCTGACCGGAGGCCACGTCCGCATCGAACGCGGCGGCGAGATGGCGGAGATATTCGGCGGACGCGTCCACCGGGGAGAGGTGCGGAACTTCCTCCCGAGCACCCCACGGGAGAATCGGCTCGGTCCTCCGGGCGGCACCATAGGAAAGCCACGATTTGGCAGACGCGACGAGCCGCATCGCGTTCTCGGCTCCGCGGCGGCGGCCCAGCTCACCGACAATGACCGCCGGCCCGGGATCCCAGGGGAGCGCCGTACTGCCCGGTGGAAAATCCATCTCTCCGGGCAGATAGAGGAACGAGGGCAACAGCGGGCGCCGCTGCACCTCGCCAGGGTTCACCAGCTGCGCAATGTCCTGGACGGTGACACGCACCTGACC
>JALZOC010000241.1 GCA_030857365.1 Acidobacteriota bacterium | reverse complement strand
GGCATGATGGTCGAAGTCGTGCACGGGCCGCTGCAGGGCGTAGTGGGGCGGCTGATTCGGAAGGGCGCCCACGCCAGGCTGATGCTTGCCGTGGATTTGATCGGGCAGGCCGTCAGCGTCGAAGTCGATGCGGCGGACGTGAGGGCCTACTGAACGTGCAACGTGCCGGGTGCAACGTGCTGCCCCCACGTGCTCCGTGCAGCGTGCTATGTGCTTCTGACGTGAACGGATGAAGATAGGAACAATCGAGCTGACGACGCCGTATGCGCTCGCGCCGATGGCGGGGATGACCGATACCGCCTTCCGCCGCCTCGTGAAGCGGAAGGGGGGGTGCGGGCTCGTCGTGACCGAGATGGTGAGCTCCGAGGGGCTCGTGCGCGGCATCGACCGCACGCTCGAGTACGCGGAGTACACCGAAGAAGAGCGGCCGGTGTCGATCCAGATCTTCGGCGGCGATCCGGAGAAGATGGCGGCGGCGGCTCAAATCGTCGAGCAGATGGGGGCCGACATCGTCGACGTGAACATGGGCTGCCCGGTGCACAAGATCGCGCGGCACAGCGCCGGGTGCAGCCTGATGCGCGAACCGGCGCATGCCGCGGACGTCGTACGTGCGATGACGCGCGCGGTGAAGATTCCGGTCACGGTGAAGATGCGCGCGGGGTGGGACGAATCGGCGATCAACGCTCCCGATCTGGCACGGCGGATGGAAGAGGCCGGCGCGTCCGCGATTGCGGTGCATGGTCGTACTGCCGCGCAGTCGTATTCGGGTGTGTCCGACTGGGATCTGATCGAGCGAGTGGCCGCCGGCATATCGATCCCCGTGTTCGGCAGCGGCGATTGCGTCGAGCCGCGCCACGTCGTGGAGCGCATGCGGCGGCCGAACGTCGGAGGTGTGCTCGTCGGCCGCGGCGCGCTCAGGAACCCGTGGATTTTTCAGCAGGCCGCCGACGTCGCCGCTGGTCGCGCACCGCATGAAGTCACCGCCGCCGAGCGAGGCCGGTTTCTCCTCCAGTACATCGACATGCTGATGCAGGAACGACTCTGGGAGGCGGACGGCTTTCGTCACGTCGCGCCGGGACAGCTTGCGTCAGCCGATCAGGCGCCCCCCGCCCGCGGGCACGATCGCTGGGTGATCAACAAGCTGCGGGCGCTGAATTCCTGGTATACGAAGGGGCTGGACAGCGGGTCCCATCTGCGGATCGCGGTCAACGCGGCCGAATCGATTCCCCACCTGCGCGCGATCGTCGAGGACTTCTTCGCCGGAGAGCCTGTCGAAGCCGGCCGCGTCCCCCTTACTCAATAAGCTCGCGCACGTTCCCAGCATCCACCAGCGCGTAGTCGTACGCCAGCGCACGCGAGGCAGAGGCGGTGAAGTGTGCGCCGAGTGACGCGTGTGACGGATGGGCCAGGTACGCCGTCAATCCGTCGAGATCGTCGAACTCGACGATCGCCGCGAACTGGTAGTCGTCCGCCATGTGCTGTTCGTATCCAGGGAGCCCGTGCTTCACACGCCGGCCGACACGAAATCTCTTGATCGACGGAATCGTGGCCGAGGCGGCGACCAGCGCGTCCAGGAGCTCGCGACGGCCCTCCTGTCCGAGATCCTCTTTCGGGCTGAACAGAACGACGTGTGAGATCACCGGCCCTGTCCTCCGCCACCTTTGCCGCCGCCCGGTTTGCCGCCCCGGGGGGCACGCGGGCCAGGACGGCTCTGGCCGCCCGGCGGCCGGCCCGACCCCGGACGTCCGAAGCCCCCCGGGCGCCCCGCGCCCGGCGGCCGGCCGGGACCGTGTCCGGGCTTGCCCGATCCCCCGGAACCATCCGTCCGCGGCCGCCATGGTCCTGCCGGTTTGCCGGCGCTCCCGCCTCCCGGTCGATCCTTCCGCCACTCTTCGCCGGACGCCGGCCGGTCCTTCTTCCATCCGGCGCCACCCGGCGTGTCCCGGTTCCATCCGCCGCCGCCCGCCGGTCGACCCGCGGGGGATTCGCTGCGCGAGTCCGGCCGATTCCGGGGCCAGGGGCTTCCGGGGCGCCCGGATGACGGGCCCGGTGGCCGCCCCGAGGGTGCCCCCGGAGGACGACTCCAGGGCTTCCGCTCCGAGGTCGCCCCCGGTGGACGTCCCGACGGCGCCCCGGGCGGTCGGCTCCAGGGCTTCCGCTCCGACGCTGCGCCCGGGGGGCGGCTCCAGGGCTTCCGCTCCGACGTTGCGCCCGGGGGGCGGCTCCAGGGCTTCCGCTCCGACGTTGCGCCCGGGGGGCGGCTCCAGGGCTTCCGGTCCGAGGTGGCGCCCGATGGACGTCCCGAGGGTGCGCCGGGTGGCCGGCTCCAGGGCTTGCGCGCTCCCGCACCCGCGGGACGACGATCCGCAGGACCGGCAGGTCGCCAGTCCTGCCTGGCCCCGCGATCCTGGTCGCGCGGCGGTTGCGTGTCCTTGTCACGTCGCCATGGCGGCTGACCCTCTCGCCCGCGGTTCTGGTTCGAGGCCGGTGAGCCTCCGGGGTTCCCCTGGGGTGGACGGGACGGCTCCCCCGCCGGATCATCCGCACGCGGCGGCGTGGCGGGGCGTTCCCGGTGCAGGTTCTCCGCGAAGCGGCGTCGCTTCTCGTCGCGCGGGATCTTGAAGCGATCCCGCGGATCCTTGTGCTCGCCGCCAGGGCGCCAGTCTCGACCCCTGCGCTCGGTGCTTGCGGGCCGCCGGTCCCCCATGGGCGGTCTGCGCCTGGCCGCCGCGTCGGCCCGCTCGATATCCTGCGATTCCCAGAGCCGCCCGCGGGCGAACCACTTCATCACGGCATCGGGGTGGCGCGCCTGCATCTGCCGCAGCGTGGGCAGCAGCTCGTCCTGCTCCGCCGCGCGGAACGCAGTCGGCTTGTCGTCGACGATGATGGTCCAGTAGTGGTGCCGGGGAGGCATGTGACGATTATGGCAGCTTTAATGAGGTGGGCGGCGCCTCGAGCCGCTTCAGCTTCTCGATCAACGTCGTGCGCTTCAGGTTCAAGAGCCTGGCGGCCTGCCGCTTGTTTCCCTGGCTCCGTTCGAGCGACCGGCGGATGAGCGACAGCTCGACGCCGTCGATGTAGCTTTCGAAGTCGAGTCCCTCCTCCGGGAACCACACCTGCGAGGAATCGACCGGCGCCGCCTGGTTCTGGATCTCCGGCGGGAGATCCTGCACGTCCAGCTGCAATCGCCCGTGATTGAACGCCAGCGCCCGTTCGACCACGTTTTCGAGCTGCCGGACATTCCCCGGCCACTGGTACGCCATCAGCCGGCGCAGCGCATCCTGCGACACGGTGATGCCGACGCGGCCCGAGTCCGCCGAGAGCTTCTGCAGGAAGTGTTGAACGAGCAGGGGCACGTCCTCGCGGCGTTCGCGGAGCGCAGGCAGCTGCACCGGAATGACGTTCAGGCGGTAGAACAGATCCTCCCGGAATGTGCCATCGGCCACCATGCGGGCCAGATCCGAGTGCGTCGCGGAGATGACCCGCACATCGATCTTCACCGTATGCGAGTCCCCGACGCGCTCGAACTCCCGTTCCTGCAGCACCCGCAGCAGCTTGGCCTGCAGCGCCGGGCTCATCGTGCCGACTTCGTCGAGGAACAGCGTACCCCGGTGTGCCTGCTCGAGCCGGCCCTGACGGGTTCCGACCGCTCCCGTGAAGGCGCCGCGGACGTGTCCGAAGAGCTCCGCCTCCAGAAGCGTCTCGGGAATCGCGCTGCAGTTGATCGCCACGAACCGGTTCGCCCGCCGCGGACTGCCATGGTGGATGGCCCTGGCGGCGAGCTCCTTTCCGGTGCCGGTCTCGCCGGTGATCAGCACGGTGCTGGACGTGGCCGCGACGGTCTCGAGCAGCTGCGACAGATCGCGCATGGCGCGGCTCTGCCCGACGAGGCCGTCGATGCGGTATCGGGCCTCGAGCTGCGATCGCAGGTACGCGTTCTCCGATTTGAGGCGGCGCTGCTCCAGCGCGGATCGCACGACGTGGAGCAACGCGTCGAACTGGAAGGGTTTGGTGATGAAGTCCGACGCGCCCTGCTTGATCGCCTCCACGGCATCCTTGACGGTGCCGTAGCCGGTGATGACGATGGGAATGATCTCGGGGTACCGCTCGAGGGCCGCCTCGAGCACCTTCCGGCCGTCGATGCCGGGCAGTCGCAAGTCGGTAATGAGCAAGTCGAAGGCAAACTCCGCGAGCCGCTCGAGCGCCTCTTCCCCGCTCCCGGCCTGCGCCACCACGAAGTCATGATCGGCGAGCCGTTCGGCGATTGCCTCGCGAAACGCCTTCTCGTCGTCAACGATTAATAGATGCTTGGAGCCTTCAGGCATGCCAGGGTGCGACGGTATCTTGACACCCCCCGCCGGGCCGGTCAATGCGCCCCAGAAATGGGGACACTCACCTTTACGCTAAGTCGTTGAACTGACACGCGCAACCCGGGGCGTTCCAGCCTGCGGCCCATCCGTCATGCGGACGTCATTCGCGCCGCGCGCGATCGATTCCAGCCCTCCGCCAAACCTACTGCAGCGTCAGCGCTCGTCCGATAACCCTCTCGAACTCAAAATCGGGAACCCACTGCCGCCCGGAGCCGCCGGGCCTGGTCATGAGAGCAATGATCACTGATCGCAAAACGATTTCCATCATGAAAGCCTGCGAGCTGGTCGGCGTGAGCCGCCGCACGATCTACAACTGGATTGCCGGCGGGAAAATCGAATACGTCCGCACCGCGGGGGGCTCCGTGCGCATTTTCGCCGACACGCTCTGGCGCGAACCCAAGCCGGCGACCGAGCTCACGGGCAAAGCAGCGTCGTGAGCCCGGCCGCCGATCCGAAAACCGTGAGGACGTTCGTGAATGATCCGCCCGACCTCGGACTGCTGTTCCATCGCCTGAACAATCAGCTGGGCATCATCCTGGCGAACGCCGAACTGCTGGAGGCGAAGGCCGGCGACGAAATGACGCGCGCGCGCGCGTCGCAGGTTGTCGCGAGCGTGCTCGACGCCATGGCCACAGCGCGCGAACTTCGAATCCGGGCTAAAAGTCCATAGCGTCATGAATATGACACCAGGTCTTAGTCAGCCATAAAATTGACAGACCCGGTGAGCCACTTCCGCCCGTAAGTTCGTGTCTTTGCACACCGATTCACTTCCCTAACCTTCGTTCTCCTAAGCACTTACCAGCCATAAAGTTCGTCCTGGCGGCTTTCGCTTTTCTGTCGTCTGGCTCTTGGTACCCTGGTTGCGCTCGTGTCGAGGTCTGCCGTGGTGGCAGCCACCGTCGGAGGACACGAGTCATGCAGCGTCAGCCCCTC
>JALZOC010000240.1 GCA_030857365.1 Acidobacteriota bacterium | reverse complement strand
CCTCGACCCCGGCTTCCTGTCGAAGGTCCGGAATTATCGGAGCCAGGGCTCGGTGGCCAAGGTGAATCTGGCGCTCGGGGGGCTGCCGGCATTCCGCGGCGCCTCGAATCCGCGCGACCTGTGCGGCCGGATTCACATCGGCCCGAGCCTCGACTATCTCGAGCGCGCGTTCGACGCCTCCAAGTACGGCGGCATTTCTCCCGAGCCGTATCTCGATGTCGCGATTCCCACGCTGCAGGATCCCTCACTGGCGCCAGCCGGCCGGCACGTGATGTCCATCTACGTGCAGTTCGCGCCGTACCGCCTTGCGGCGGCGGGTGGCTGGGAGGCCAACCGGCGGGCGCTCGCCGAGCGCGTGATGCAGACGCTGGAGAGGTACGCTCCAGGCGTCGGCCACATGGTGGAGCACGAACAGGTGATCACCCCGCTGGATCTGGAGAGGACGTACGGGCTCACCGGCGGGCACATCTTCCACGGAGAGCCGTCGCTCGATCAGCTGTTCACGATGCGGCCGATTCCTGGCTGGGCTCAGTACCGCACTCCGATCGCGGGGCTGTTCCTCTGCGGGGCGGGCACGCATCCGGGCGGTGGCGTCACGGGGGGGTCGGGCCAGAACGCGGCGCGGGAGATCGTCGGGGATCTTCAGCGGTTGGCCGGGCAGGCATGAGCATGTGGCGGATTGGGGTCCCGGCCGCGCTCGTCATCGCGGCACTCGCGGGGCTGGCCGGCTGGGAGCGGCCGGCGCCCGTGATGTTCGGCTTCACTCGCCAGGGCGCGCGCTCCGAGGCTGTCCTCGAGCGCGACTTCCTCGCCCTGCCGAGTGCCGAGTCGATCGCGTCGGAGCTCCAGATCTTCGCCGGCCAGCCGCACGTCGCCGGCTCCAGGCGGGACCACGACCTGATGATCCGCACGCGCGATCACTTTGCCGCGGCCGGCCTGGAAGAGATCGAGGTGACGACTCACGAGGTCATGCTGCCGTGGCCCGAGGAGGTGGTCGTCGAAATGGTCGCGCCGGCGCCGTGGCGGGCCACGTCGCGGGAACCCGCGATCGCCGTCGATCCATACACGGCCATACCCGCCGAAGAGGCTGGGATTCCATTTCACGCGTACTCGGCATCGGGCGAGGTGACCGCCCCGGCTCTGGCTGTTGGCCAGGGGCATCCGTCCGACTATGCGGCGCTCGAACGGCGGGGCATCGACGTGCGGGGCCGGATTGTGCTGGCACGCAGTTCAGGACCCTACACCTATCGAGGATTCAAGGTGCTGGCCGCGGAGCAGCGCGGGGCGGCGGGCATCCTGATCTACTCGGACCCGGCTGAGGAGCACTCCGACGGCGGCGCCGCGTACCCGGATGGCCCGTGGGGACCCGAAGGCCGGATTCAGCGTGGCGCGGTCGCGTACGATTTTCTGGTTCCGGGCGATCCGCTCACGCCGGGTTGGGCGTCAACGCCTGGCGCGCCGCGGCTTCCCAAGGAGAAGGCGATCTCCCTGCCGCGGATTCTGAGTGCGCCGCTTTCGATCGTGGACGCACGCACCATTCTCGCGGCGGCCGACCCGATCGTCCGTCTGCGCGTTCGGCTCGACGATCGTATCCGGCCGATCTGGACGGTGACAGGGCTCATTCGCGGCAGCGAGGCGCCGGACGACCTGGTCATTCTCGGGAACCACCGGGACGCCTGGGTGTACGGCGCGGTCGATCCGTCCGGGGGATCCGCGGCCCTGATGGAGCTCGCGGGTGCCATCGGTGCACTGAAGAAGAGGGGCTGGCGCCCCAGACGAACGATCCTCTTTGCAAGCTGGGACGCGGAGGAGTTCACGCTGACCGGCTCGACGGAGTGGGGCGAGCAGCATGCGCCGCGGCTCGCCCGGCACGGCGTGGCCTACATCAACGTCGACAGCGGCGCCTCCGGATCGCGCTTCACGGCGAGCGCCGTTCCCTCGCTGAACCGCATCCTCGGCGAGGCCGCGCAGGTGGTGCGCGACCCGGCTGCCGGTATCCCCGTGGCGGCGGCGAGCCGCGATGGCCGGACACGGGATCGCGGGGCGCTGCAGACCGGCGCGGCTCGCGAGCTCGTCGACAACCGGCTGGGCGGCGGCACGGATGCGGCCGTGTTTCTTTATCATCTCGGCATCCCCGTGGCGAACATCGGCTTTACGGGTCCGTACGGCGTATACCACTCGCTGTACGACACCCCCCGGTGGCTCGACCGCGTCGGCGATCCCGGGTTCCGATATCACGCAGCCCTCGTGCAGATCTGGGGCGTGCTGACGCTGCGGCTCGCCAATGCGGATGCGCTGCCGCTCGACTACGAGGCGTCTGCGGATCAGATTGCGGGGTTCATCGGTCAGCTCGAGACTCATCCAACATTCGCCGGCGCGGGAGGGTCGGGGCTGGAGGCGTTGCGGACGGCTGGTGCGCGAATGCAGCGGGCAGCGGCGGGATTCGGACGGCGTCGCGACGCCGCGCTCGCGGCGAACGATGCGGCGGCCCTCGGCCACTTGAACGCGAGGCTCATCACCGTCGAGCGCGCGTTGGTCGACGCCGCCGGGCTCCACGGACGCCCCTGGTACCGGCACCTGATCTACGCGCCGGCGTTCACGTACGCTCCCGAGGTGTTGCCTGGAATCACCGCGGCGCTGGAGGCGAACGACCAGGATCGCCTCGCTCATGAGACCGACCGCCTCGCTGCCGCCCTCGTCCGCGCCGCCCGCGCGCTCGAGTAGGGATTCTGCCGGGTTCCAGCAGGTTCTGCAGGTTCTACGGAGTTCGGTTCTACGCGGTTCGGTTCTGCACGGTTCGGGTTCCGCGGCGCAGGCTCGATCCCGGTGAGCCACTCGAGCACGTCGCACGTGCCAAGTCGCACGTGGCACGTGGACGCAGTACACTCCCCCCGTGCGAATCACAGACCTGCTGACTCCGTGCGTGCTCGTCGAGAGTGCGCGCGTTCAGCGCAACATCGACCGCATGCAGGGGGCGGCCGACAGCGGCGGGCGACGGCTGCGGCCGCACATCAAGACCCACAAGAGCATCGCGCTGGCGCGGCGCCAGCGGGCCGCGGGCGCGTACGGGCTCTGCTGCGCCAAGCTCGGCGAAGCCGAAGTGTTCGCCGCGGAAGGATTCGAGGACATCCGGGTCGCATTTCCGCTGCATCCCGTGAATGTCGACCGCGTCGTGGCGCTGCTCGATCACACCCGCCTGTCCTTCATCGTCGATCACGCCGACGTCGCCAGGGAGTGGTCGGAAGCGCTCCGCGCCGCGCGGCGCGCGGTCGATGTGCTCGTCAAGGTGGATGTCGGCCTGCACCGGTGCGGCATCGATCCGCATGCCGACGACGCGGCGACGTTCGTGTCGGACATCGCGGCCATGCCGGGTTTCAATTTCCGCGGTCTGCTGAGTCACGCGGGCCACGCTTACGGGGCGGCGTCGGCCGCGGAGGCGGCGCAGATCGCGCGCAACGAAGCGGAAGTGCTCACCTCACTGGCCGGGCTGGTGCGGGAGCAAGGCGTCGCCGTGGACGAGATCAGCGTGGGGGCGACGCCGACCGCCCGCTTCAGCGCACATACGGACGGCATCACGGAACTGCGGCCGGGCAACTACATCTATTACGACCGCATGCAGGTCGCGCTCGGCGCCGCATCGTGGGACGACTGCGCGTTGACCGTGCTGGCCCGCGTCGTCACCACCCATGCGCCCGATCGCATCATTCTCGATTGCGGCAGCAAGACGCTGTCGAGCGATCAGGTCCGGGGCCCGGGGCAGCAGCCTGGTTACGGCGTCGTGCTCCAGGCACTGCATTCCTCCGCGCCTGACGAGTCGCTCCTCGTGGAGCGGCTCTCGGAGGAACATGCGACCGTGAAGGCCGCGATCCCCTCCGCATTGCGCCCGGGCGACCGGGTTCGGGTCGTGCCGAACCATTCGTGCGTGGTGTCGAACCTGGTCGACCACGTCTGGCTCGTCAACGGCGACGAGGTCCTCGAGCGAGTCGAGATCTCCGCGCGGGGCAGGATTGCATAGTAGACTTCAGCTCTCAGCTTTCAGCTCTCAGTGGCCAAGTCGAGTCCCGAACCCCGAACCCGGAACCCGAACCCGGAACCCGGAACCCCGAACGGCATATATGCCCCACAACGAACTGCCCGGTGAAGCGCTCGGCATGGTGGAGACGCGCGGCCTGATCGGCATGATCGAGGCGGCGGACGCCATGGTGAAGGCGGCCAACGTCGTGTTCGTGGGGTGGCAGAAAGTCGACGCGGGCCTCGTGACCGCCATCGTGCGGGGGGACGTCGCGTCCGTCAAGGCGGCCACGGATGCCGGAGCCGCGGCTGCCAGGCGCGTCGGGGAGCTGGTCGGTGTGCACGTCATCCCGCGCCCGGCTGACGGTCTGGACGCCATCTTCCCTATCGGCTGACGCGGGCGGCGGCACCCATCGCGTCCGCGATCCGATTCGCGGTCTTCGCCCCCTCGAAGTCCTTGTTCGTCAGCCCTCCCGCACTGTGCGTCGTGAAGGTTACGGTCACCCGTTTGTAGCTGATGAGCAGGTCGGGGTGATGGTCGGCCACCTCGGCTTGGAATGCCAGCCGGACGACGAACGCAATCGCGTCGGCGAACCCCTCGAAGACGAATTGGCGTCGGACGCTCGCCCCCTCGAGCGCCCAGCCCGGCAGTTCACCCAGCAGCACTAGCGCTCTCTCCGCCTGTATTTGTTCCATTTTTTTTGACCTTTCCCTGGTGGGAACCAGTGAGACCCCTTCTGCGTCTAATCGGTGTTAGAGCAATGAACGGTGTTAACCTCGACGGAATCGAGGAGGTTTGTGGGCGTCAAGGAACGGCAGGAGCGGGAGCGGGAGGCGGTCGCACGGGCGATCCTGGACGCAGCGCGCGAGCTGTTCGTTGCCGAAGGCTATCAGAACGTCTCCATCCGGAAAATAGCCGAGAAGATCGAGTACAGCCCCGCCGCCATCTACGGCTACTTTCCGAGCAAGGACGACATCTTCCTGGCCCTTGCCGAAGAGGGCTTTCGGATCCTCTTCGCCTGCGGGCCGCAGCCGCAGGAGCTTGCCTCGCTCGACAGCATCCGGGCCGGCTTCCATCGGTTCTACGAATTCAGCAAGACGCATCCGGAGTACTTCGCCTTGATGTTCGTGGACCGTTCCGTACCGCGGATCAGCCGCGACTGGGCCCGATTCGGCTTCGTCCGCGACATGCGCCAGACGATGGCCGCGGGGATTCAGACCGTGATCGAGGCGGGAGACTTCCCGCCCGGGACGCAGGGGGACGCCGTGTTTCGCATCCTCATGGCCGCCGTGCAC
>JALZOC010000239.1 GCA_030857365.1 Acidobacteriota bacterium | reverse complement strand
ACGGCGCTGCCGCTGGGGGCGTCGCGGGCGTCTGGGCGGCTGGCGGATTGCCGGCCGGCGGCTTCGGAGCGGTAGTCTGCGCGTACGCCGGAATGGCGGCGAACGCACCCACGACGAACATCATCTGCAGTTCCTTCACGAATTTCATCGAACAGTCCTCTTGGTTGTAGTTAAAAAAAGAGCTTCCAGCTTCCAGCTACCAGCTTTCAGCTCCCGGCTTCCAGCCACCAGCTTCCACCCAATTCACGCTGCGTCTCCTGCCTTGCGGCTTCCACAAACCAACCCGATTCGGGTTGTGCTGATAGCTGGCAGCTGGAAGCTGGCAGCTGGAAGCTGGAAGCTGGAAGCTGGCAGCTGGCAGCTGGAAGCTGGAAGCTGTTTAGAATGTCGACCCCACGGCAAACCGGAACTTCAGGCGTTTTTCGGGCTGCAGGTTGTTGTCGAGCACGCCGCCGCGCGACGGGTTCATCGCGAAAATCAGCCGGAACGGCACGTTCAGCACCGGCATGAAGAACCGGATCTCCGCCCCGGTCGAGGTCTTGAACGCGTTCGTGTGTCCAATCGTGCGGGTATCGATCGGCGCGGGCATGCCCGTCAGCGGACTGCTCAGCGTGCCGAAATCGAAGTCCACCAGCGACGGCACGACGGACCCCTGCTGCACGCGTTCGGTCAGCGGGTCTTTCCAGGCGAAGCGCTCGCCGACGTCCCGCACTTGGCCGGCATCGTAGAAGAGCACGAGGCGCACGGGGCCGGCAATCGAAATGAGGTATTCGGCATTGAACAGCAGGCTCTTGTTCCCGCCCACCTGCACGCCCGATGAGGGGTCCCGCGGCGACACCGACCGCAGGTCGAACCCGCGGATGCTGTACTCGCCGCCGAGGAAGATCTTCTGGAAGATCGGCAGCGAAATCGAATTGCCATAGGACCGGAGGTATTCGCCGGCCACCCGGAACCCGAGTGAGGTGCGCCGCGTGTGCGGGATGTACCAGATGCCCTCGGCCCGCGGATTGACGAACTTCGTGTTGCCGCCCAGCCCCGCGACGTCAGTCGAGGCGGTAAACCGCTTCCCGGCTGTCGGGAAGATCGGGTTGTCCACGGTGTTGTACACGTAGCTCGGGCCGATCTTGCTGATCGTCCGCTTGCCGCCCGCGCCGATGAGCAGCGAATCGGCCAGCAGCGGGTTGTTCCGGAGGACCCGTTCGTCCCTGAAGGCGGGGTTCAGATCCTTGACCTGCACGTCCTCGAAGCTGTAGGTGACGAACATCCGCGCGAAGTCCTGGACCTGGAACCCGTACACCAGGTTCCCTCCCTGCGACTTCTGCGTGTAGAGGCCGATGTACTGCAGTTCGCGGATGAACAGATCGACGCCCGCGGTCTGCGGCCGGTCGAAGAGGAACGGCTCGCTGAACGCGAGCTGATAGTTGGTCGCCCGGCTGCCCTGCTGCGCCGAGATCGTGAACGTCTCGCCACGCCCGAGAAAGTTCGCCGTCTGGAACGAGAGCTGGCCGAAGAACCCGTCGTACTGCGAGACGCCGGCTCCGAAGGTGAGCTGGTTCCTGTTCTGCTCCTCGAACTTCAACTGGACGTCGACCTTGTTGTCGGCGCCCGGCGTCTTCTCGACGGAAATCGCCTCCCCTTCGAGCGGCTTGAAATACCCGAGCTGGTTGAGCCGCTTGACGCTGAACTTCAACGCCTCCGTGTTGAACACGCCACTCTCGACGAGCCGCACTTCCCGCCGGATCACATTGTCCCGCGTCGTCGTATTGCCGACGAACGTAATGCGATTGATGAAGTACTGCTTCCCCTCCTGCATCCGGAGCGTCACGTCGACGACAGGCGGTCCTGAGCTCGCGGTCTGACCTGCGACTGCAGCCGCCGCCGGTGGCCCCGGGGGACCCGCCGCGGACGCCGGAGGGGGGGGCGGCGCATCGCGCGGCGAGAGGTCCGGGTAGCCGGTGAATTCCATATACCCGCCGGTTCCATAGAGCTCCTTGGCCTTCTCGAAGCCCTTGCGGATGTCCTTCTCGCTGTAGAAGTCCCCTTCCTCGATCTTGAAGAGCGGGCGGAGCCCCTCGGACTTCGCGATGGTGTTCCCTTCGAAATCCACCTTGCCGACCCGGTACCGCTTGCCCTCGGTAATCGGAATCCTGAGCTCGACCCAGCGCGTCTTGTTGTCCTTCGCGTCCTCGAGGACCTTGAGATCGGGCTGTCCGACCCTGACGTTGATGTATCCGCGATCCCGGTAGTACTCGACGATACGATCGGCGTCCTCTTCGAACTTCTCGGCCTTGTAGGTTCCGCCGCTGGTCAGCATCGACATGGGCCACGTGCCCTGCCCCTTGTTCTCCTTCAGCCGCCGCTCCAGCGTGCCATCCTTGATGGCGCTGTTGCCCAGGAAATCCACGTGGCGGATCCGGACCTTGGGCCCCTCGGTGATGTGGAAGCTCACGTTCACGAGCTTGGGTCCGCCCTCGACCGGCTTGACCTCCGGCTTGACCTCGACGAACTCGTAGCCCTTCTCGGCATAGAGGTCGTGGACCACGCCGATCACGCGGCGGATGAGGCCCGGGTCGATGAAGGAGTCGAGCCGGATCGTGATCCCGCGCTTCTTCAGCTCCTCTTCGATCTTCGACTGCTCGACCTTGTTCGAGCCCACGTAGTCGACGATCTTGACCCGCTGCCGCTCCTCCATGTTGTAGACGACCACCTTGCCGATGACGCCATTGGCGTAACGGACGTCCCGGATCTCGATGAGGAGATCGTCGAGGAAGTTCGTGGCCCACAACCGTCTGAAGTCGGCGACGGCGGTCTGCTGGGCGGCGTCGTTGAACGGCACCCAGTTGCCGGCGGACGGCTGACTGCCGCGCAGCTGGAGGTAATAGAGGTACGTATTGGCTTCCACCACGGGGCTTCCGCCCTGCTTCTCGAAGCACAGCATCACCGCCGTGAGGTACGGTCCGCCGGGAGGGGGCAGCCGGCTGGGGGCGCCCACCGTCTGCCCGCAGATGGTGGCGGGCAGCTCGAGGGCCGGCACGGACGAGGGCTCAGCCTGCGCGGACGGTATCGCGGCAGGTGCGGGCGTTTGCGCAGCCTCAGCTGGCGCCGGTGCAAGGGCCTTGGCCGCCGAAGCAGCCTCAGCTGGCAGGGCTGCGAAGGCGGCAAGCGCCGCTGATAAAGCAAGAACACGCATATATATGGGAACCGCGGACGCTCGCCCTGCCCGGACGGAAGGTCCGGGCGCCGCACCTACAGCCACACGCCGCATGCAGGTCCGGGCTGAGAGCGAGCCATGAGTTTACTGGATTTTAGACGTCTCAGGCCAGCCGGCGGCCGTCTTCCGGCGCGTTGACGGGCCTGTATGCGAGGGATCCCCCGTCCAGATAAATCTGGATGTCGCCCCCCTTGAGGGTCCCGCGAATCAGCTCGTCCGACAGGGGATCCTCGATGTACCGCTGGATCGCGCGGCGGAGCGGGCGCGCGCCGTACGACCGATCCTTGCACGTCTGTTCGATGATCCAGTCGAGCACGTCCGGATCCAGCTCGAGCCGCAGCCGGCGGTCGACCAGGTTCTCGTTCACCTGCTGCACCAGCAGTTTCGTGATGGTCCGCAGGTCGTCGTCCGACAGCGCATCGAACACGATCAGCTCGTCGATGCGGTTGATGAACTCCGGGTTGAAGGTCTTCTTGACCTCCGCGAGCACCATGTCGTTCACGCTGCGGCTGATCACGCCGCTGTCGGCGGACTGAAAGCCGAGCGACGCCTTCTTCTGGATGAAGCGGGCGCCGATGTTCGACGTCATGATGATGATCGTGTTCTTGAAGTTCACCCGGTTGCCGAGTCCGTCCGTCAGGTGGCCGTCCTCGAACACCTGCAGCAGGATGTTGAACAGGTCCGGATGCGCCTTCTCGACTTCGTCGAGCAGCACGACCGAGTACGGGTTGCGCTTCACTTTTTCGGTGAGCTGCCCCCCTTCTTCGTGCCCCACGTACCCCGGCGGGGAGCCGATCAGCTTCGAGACCGAGTGCTTCTCCATGTATTCCGACATGTCGAAGCGGATGAGCGCGTGATCGCTGCCGAACAGGAAGTTGGCGATCGCGCGTGCGAGCTCGGTCTTCCCGACGCCGGTCGGGCCGAGGAAGATGAAGCTGCCGACGGGCCGCGTCGGTGCCTTGAGGCCGGCGCGCGATCGGCGAATCGCGCGGGAGAGGGCGGAGATGGCCGCCTCCTGGGAGATGACGCGCTTGTGCAGCGCCTCCTCCATGTGGAGGAGCTTGTCCCCTTCGTCCTGGTTGATCGACGTCATCGGGACGCCGGTCCACTTCGCGACGACTTCGTCGATCTCACCCTTGCCCACGATCACGCGCCGCGCGCTCGACTTGACGTCGAACTTCTCCCGCACGCACAGCAGGTTCTCGCGCGCCTGCACCTCCTGGTCGCGGTAGAACTGCGCCTTCTCGAAGTTCTTCTCGGACACCGCCGTTTCCATGTGCTCGACGGCCACCCGGATGCTGCGGTTGATCTCGCCGAACTCCTCGCTGTAGCCCGCCTCCCGCAGCTTGGCGCGCGCGCCCGCTTCGTCGACCAGGTCGATCGCCTTGTCCGGCAGGAAGCGGTCCGTGATGTACCGGCTGGACTGATAGACGGCCGCTTCGATCGCCTCCGGCGTGTACTCGACGTGATGGAAGGTCTCGTACCGATCCTTGACCCCCATCAGCACTTCGATCGTTTCCTTCTCGCTCGGCGGATCGACCTTGATCGCCTGGAAGCGGCGCTCGAGCGACCGATCCTTCTCGATGTACTTCCGGTACTCGGACGGGGTCGTCGCCCCGATGCAGCGGATCTCGCCGCGCGAGAGCGCCGGCTTCAGGATGTTCGCCGCGTCGAGCGATCCTTCCGCGGACCCCGCGCCCACGAGCGTGTGGAGCTCGTCGATGAACACGATGATGTTCGGGTTCTCGGTCAGTTCCTTCATGATCGCCTTGAGGCGTTCCTCGAACTGGCCGCGGTACTTGGTGCCCGCGACGATGAGCGAAATGTCGAGCGCGAGCAGCCGCTTGTCGGCGAGGAAGTGCGGCACGTCGCCGTAGACAATCTTCTGCGCGAGCCCCTCGACGATGGCGGTCTTGCCGACGCCTGGCTCGCCGATGAGCACGGCGTTGTTCTTGGTGCGGCGGCAGAGCACCTGCTGCACGCGTTCGATCTCGACATGCCGGCCGACCAGCGGGTCGAGCAGGTTCTTCATGGCCGCCTCGGTCAGGTCGCGGCTGAACTCCGCGAGCAGCGGCGTCTCCTTCACTCGCGTGAGCGTCGTCTTCTCGTTGAGC
>JALZOC010000238.1 GCA_030857365.1 Acidobacteriota bacterium | reverse complement strand
GGCGAGAGGCCTGGCGACGGACGACCCGGTCCGCGTGTTCAACGAGCGCGGAGAGGTGCACTGCAACGTCGCACTGAATGGCGACATCCGGCCGGGGACCGTCTCGCTCGCCAAGGGCCTCTGGCGGAAGAGCACCTACAACGGGTCCACGTCGAACGCGCTCGTGCCGGATACGCTGACGGACCTCGGCGCTGGAGCCTGCTTCAACGATGCACGGGTTGAAGTGGCGTCGCTCGGCAGGCACTGACTCGGTTCCGGGTTCCGGGTTCCGGGTGCGGGTTCCGGGTTCCGGGTTCCGGGTTCCGGGCTCGGGGACAAAAGAACAGGAGAACAGGAGTGTCAAGGCTTCTGAACTTCTGCCCTCTTGTTTGGACGAGTCAGTAGCTGAAGAAAAAGATCAGATCGATCCCCGCGCGTTCGACGCGGCGCTGGTTGATCCGGTTCCCCGCCCCGCTGGTTTCCGGTGCGGCGCTCGCCTGCGCGCGCAGAAACCGCGCGAGCTGATATTCGAGCTCGACCTCGGTCGTGCTCTGCGCCCCGAACTGCTGCCGCAGCCTGAAGAACGCGCGCTCTCCGAGCTGCTGCCCGAGCGTGAGGCCCGCTCCGAGCTCCCCGGATTCCGTAGTGGTGGTGATTTCGAAGAGGTCGAGGTCCAGCGCCCGGCCGATGGATTCACCGAGCGGCGCCGCGATGAACCCGGTCGCGATCCCTCCCGCGGTGGCCGCGAGCGACGACCGCTCCCCCGTACCCAGTTCGTTCACGGGACGGTTGAAGACGATCAGCGCGAGAATGTCGCTTTCCTCGAGCGGAGGATTGCTCGTCAACTCGAGCTGCGGCGCCTGCGCGGTGCCGGTGATGTGCACACGGGCCTCGACGCCGGTGTTCGGAATGGTGCGGGTAGCGGACACATCCAGGATCGGGTTGATCGTGGGGGATCCCACGAACCGCAGCGTCCCGCCGCGGACGAGATCGAAACGCCGCCCCTGGAACTCGTAGGTGCCGCGAATGGTGTTCACCGTGCCGACTGGCGCAACCTGCCCGCCTGGGTCCTTGCGGATCCGCATGTCGCCGCCGACGGTGATGTTCAGATTCCCCAGCGCGGTGCCCGTCGGGCCGCCCGGCCTGATGTCCTTGCCCCGCAGCACCAGGTTGTCGGGAACCACGACGCGGATGTCCATTGCGACGGCCTCGAATGCACCGGCCGGAGGGGGCGGCGCAGCCCCATCCTCGGTCGCAGGTGTGGCCGGCTGATTCGCGGCCGTCAGCGCGGTGCGCATCGCCTCCTCGGCGCTCCCGCTGCCTTCCACCTGCCGCTCGGCCGAGACGACTTCCGGCAGCGAGTCGACGGAGTACGGGTTGTAGAAGAGCTGCAGCACGCGGTCGACCTCCACGCGTGCCGCGTCGAGCCGCACGTCCCCGACGATGCGCGGCCGGCGAACCTCGCCCGTGATCGTCAGAGCGGTCTGCACCTGGATGTCGCCGAGCTCGTTGTCCAGGAGCTCGAAATTGTCCGATGCGATCGTGATGTTCACGCCGCCGAGCTGACGCTCGTGCACGGCGAGCTCACCCTCGACCGTCAGTTTTTCCCCGTGGTGGTCCAGCAGCTGGAACTTCTGGATCCGCATCCGCTCCGGTTCGAGGTCGATCCTCGTCGTGAGGCCGGTGAACGCGCCCCCGGTTGCGGGAATGTCGAAGGCCCCGTTCTTGATGTCGATGAACCCCCGCAGGTGCGGATCCTGCCCGGAACCGCCGACATGGATATCCGCTTCGAGCGTACCCGCGACGTTCGTGAGCAGGGTCGTGACGCCCTGGAGTACTCCAAGACCGAGCGCGTTCGACTTGATCTGCAGGTCGATTTCGTCCCCCGCTGCAGGCTCGACGTGGCCGCCGGCCGGGCGCGCCTGGAACAACGCCGTGGTCACGCTGCCCTTCGCCGTGATGGCCTCGGTGGGCGACTGCTGCAGTGCGGCATCGAGGCCGATCCGGTTACCGGCATAGTCGACCTTCACCTTCAGGGAGTCGTAGTGATACGTCTCGAACCCGCCGTTGTCGATCGAGACGGTGCCGTCAATGGTCGGCGCGCCGGTCGATCCGGAGATGCGCGCATCGGCGGTGAGCCTGCCGGTCAGGCCGCGGTCCAGCAGCATGAGGGTTTCGATCTGCTGCAGGTCCACATTGCGCGCCTGCACCTCGATGGCATCGGCGGAAGGCTTGTCCCCGATGGCGATGCCACCGGTGAGATCGAGCGACTGGTCGCCGCTCACCAGCCGAACGCCCTCCAGCTGGAGCCGTTCTCCCCCGTACTTCACGGTGGCGTCACTGCCGGACGCGGTGCGCCACTCCACACCCTGCGTCCTGATCGCCAGATCGGGCAGGTGCACCTCCTGGTGATCCGCGTGCAGGACCAGCTGCCCCGTCGCGTCCAGCTCGCGCGTCTTCTCCTTCACGTGCGTCGTGAAGTCGATGCGGCCCTGGTCGTATACCGTCGTGGCGGTCACCGAGTTGAGCTCCATCCCCGCGGCCTTCACGAACGTGGCCTCGCTCGTCGCCTCCACCCTGGCTTTCGCGAACTGCAGCTCGGGGACCGACACGCTGTACCGGCTGTTCAGATCGAGTGCGCCGTTCTCCCCGTACGCGAGGTTGCTGCCGTCGAGCGTGCCCTCGGTCTTCAGCGTCGATGCGTTGCCCGACACCGTGCCGTCGAAAACCGCCGCTCCCGCGAAGCCCGTCTGCCCCGCGAGCCTGGCGAGCTCGGCGATATTGACCGCTTCGACGTGGTACTTGAGCGCCGACTCCGTCGTGCGATCGAGCGCGAGACGGCCCGACGCGTTCACCTTCACGTCGGGACCCGTCACACTGATTGCGGTGATGTCCCCTATCTGCGCGGCATACCGCCCGTCAACCGCGGCGCTGTCGATGCGCAGTCCCCCGACAGTCGAATCGGTCAGCTGGAGCTGCCCTTCGGCCGTGATCGCCTCCGGGGTGATCGGCGCGTTGATGTCGCGGACTGAAAACCCGGCGTCGAGGGTCCCTGTGACCTTTCCCTCGAAGTCCTTTCGGCCGGCGAGCTCCGCCGGGTTGAACCCCTCGAACGTTCCCTCCGCGCGGCCGGCGAGCGCTCCTCCGTCGAGATGCGCCTCGAAGGAGAGTTGAGGCAACCGCCCTCCGAGGAGAGCCGAATCCGTGAAGGTGCCCGTCGCATCCAGCTTCATGCCGGCCGTGGAGGGTACCGGCGGTTTTCCGCCTCGAGGTCCGGGCGGTGTTCGCGGCAGGCTACCGGCGACATCGAAGGTCCCGTTGATCCGGCTGTCGTACGCCGGTTTGGCCAGCGCGTCCACCTCCAGAGCTCCGGCGACCCGATCGAGGTCGAGCCCCGTCACGCTCCCCCGGGCGGTGTACGAGATCGCCTTCGCGGTCAGGTCGAAGGTGGCGATCGTTCCACCGCCGATCGTCGCACCCTCGACCGACGACTCGTTCAGCGCAGCGGTTCCGCTGATCGCCTGTCCCGCTCCCGTCACGTGATACTCCGCCACCGACAGGTTCGTCGCGATCTGCGGCGCGCCGGTGGCCGCGGGAAGCTGACGCAGGTCGAGCCGTTCCGCTCTTCCCCTCAGGTCGAACGCGAGCGGCCGCCCCGGCGCGGGCGTCACGATGAACCCCCGGGCGGTTGCGGTACCGCCATACGCGCCTGCCCGGCCGTCTATCGTGATCCGAGGGCCGTCCAGCTTTCCCGAGACCTGGACGTTGCGCGCTTCGTACCCGGCCGCGACCACGCGCGGACCGGCAAAGGAGAAGGTCCCTGCGAGGCGGTCGGCCGCCGGGGCGCCGGCCGGGGTCGACTTCATCACCACATCGAGCTGGGCATGCCCGGTCAGGTCACTCTTCTGCGCGGGGTCCTTCAGCAGCGGCGCAAGGTTGAGATTCTCGACATCAACGTCGCCGCGCACTCCCAGGTCGGGCGCCTGCACGTTGGCCAGAACCTGTCCCTTGATCGTGCCCGCCTCCGACTGCACGTCCAGGTTCAGCGCCAGCTTTTGCGCGGGCCCCTTCGCCTTGATATCTATCGCGGGGTGCAGATTGTAGCCTGCCGCCGCCGGGACAATGCGGCCGATCTCCGGCAGCGAGATATTCCCGGTCGTCGTGATGTTCAGCGCCGGGGTGCTCAGATACTCCTCGACGACGCCGTCGATGTTCAGCGATGTCTCGGCCGTCTTCAGCGAGAGCCGCTCCACGTACAGATTGTCGTCGCGCAGCGACAGCGTGCCGGAGAGACTCCCGACCGTGAGCGCCGGCGACGTCCCGCGGAAGCTGACGTGCTCAACGGTGAGCGTGTAGTGCACCGGCTCGTACTCGAAGGCCATCCTCACGTCCAGATCTTCGACGCGACGGGGCAGGATTACAGCCGGATTCGCGGTTCGATCGTCGATCGACACGGCCGCGTCGGAGACGATGATCGTTGGCAGCGAAATCGGGCGGCGGGGGCCCTCCCGGTCCGCTTCCTTGGCGTCTCTCTTCACCAGGTCGGCCAGGTTCCACCCCTGCGCATCGCGCCGCAGGCGCAAGACCGGCTGATCGATCTTGATCTCGCTGAGCACGAGCCCGCGCGTGATCAGCTCGTAGATACTGTAGTCGAGCTCGATCGCGCGCACCGCGACCACGCGCTCACCTGACACGTCGATGGCGACGTCCGTGAGGTCCACGCCGAACAGCAGGTTGCCGCCGAGACCGCCGATCGTCAAATCGCCGTTGACGTACTGCTTCGATTCGCGGACGACGTAGCGCCGGAGCCAGTCCTTGAACCACGGCGTCTGCGACACGATGAGCGCCAGGGCGAGCGCGCCGACCAGCAGGGTGCCGAGGATCGCCACCACCTGCGCGGCGCGGCGCAGGATGCGCAGGGCGCCCGTGCCGCGATCGCGGGAGCGGGGATCGTCGGGCGGCGATCCGGATGCTTCAGGTGTGCCGTGCATGTTCGTGTCTGCTCTGTACTCTGGCGCGAGGATCCTGTCGGAGCGGCGGCGCACGCCGGGCACGCCGCCTAGTCTAGAAGGCCTGTCCGATGCTGAAGTGAAAGCGGAATCGACGCGACTGCGGTCTCCCGTTCGCCAGCAGGTTCGAAATCGGATTCAGCTGGTACCCGATATCAGCCCGAATGGGACCAATCGGCGTCTGGTAGCGCAGCCCCGGACCGACGTCGTATCGAAGACTGTCCAACCCCATCTCCCAGGGGTTCGTCCAGACGTTGCCCCCGTCGAGGAACACCACCGCGCCGAGGCTTCTCCAGACCGGCGCCCGAAGCTCCGCGGAGAAATTCGCGAACGAGGCGCCGCCAATCGGCAGCCCC
>JALZOC010000237.1:302-5353 GCA_030857365.1 Acidobacteriota bacterium | reverse complement strand
GTGCGGGAGACGGGCGCGAACGCGACGGTCATCTTCGTGCCCCCCCCGTTCGCGGCCGACGCCATCATGGAGGCCGTCGATGCCGGGCTGCCGCTGGCGGTCTGCATCACCGAAGGCATTCCGACGATCGACATGATGCGGGCGCTCGCGGTGGTCCGCGGCAGCAAGACCCGCCTCATCGGTCCGAACTGCCCGGGGCTCATCACCGCCGGCCAGGCCAAGGCGGGCATCATTCCGGGGCACATCTGCAAGGAAGGGCGGGTTGGTATCGTCTCGAAGAGCGGCACGCTGACCTACGAAGCCATCCACCAGCTCACGAAGCTTGGACTCGGCCAGACCACCTGCATCGGGATTGGCGGGGACCCGCTGATTGGGACGAGCTTCATCGATGCGCTCGGGCTCTTCGCGGGGGATCCTGCGACGGAGGCCGTCGTGATGATCGGGGAAATCGGCGGCAACGCGGAGGAAGACGCCGCCGCCTTCATCGCCCGGGAGTTCAAGAAGCCCGTCGTGGGCTTCATTGCCGGGCAGACGGCCCCCCCGGGCCGGCGGATGGGCCACGCGGGAGCCATCATTTCCGGCGGTAAAGGCACAGCTGCCGAGAAAATGTCGGCTTTGGCGGCTGCGGGCGTCCACGTCGTGAAGAGCCCCGCCGACCTCGGGACGGCTGTTCAGAGTGCGCTTCGGGCGTAGCGAGCCCGGCATTTGCTATAATTTCCGCAGCACCTTTTATTCTTTCCATCCAAGCTGCTGCGCCGCCGAAGGGTCTTCATGCCTCCGAGTGACGTTGCGGTCCAGGAGGCCGCCACGCAACCCGCTACCCGCCGCATCGTCAACGATTTCAGCATTCAGGTCGCGACTGTCAACGGGTCGGGCAGCCAGACCGCGAACCTCGTCCTGCTGCGCTCCCTGTTTCAGATGGGCATTCCCGTATCCGGCAAGAACATGTTCCCGTCGAACATCGCGGGATTGCCGACCTGGTACACGATTCGGGCGAACAAGGACGGCTACATCGCGCGGAAGAAGGAAATCGATTTTCTCGTCGCGATGAATCCGGAGACGGCCAAAGAGGACGTTCTTTCGCTCGAGCCTGGCGCAGCCGTGCTGTACGACGAGCCGCTCAAGCTGAACGTCCTCCGGAGCGACCTGACGTTCTACCCCGTTCCCTTCGACCGGATCGTCGCCGAGGTGTGCAAGGACGCGAAGCTGCGGCGGCTCGTCAAGAACATGATTTACGACGGCGTGCTCTCCACGCTGCTGCACATCGAGCTGCCGCAGATGGAGCATGCGCTGCGGCGGCAGCTTGGCAAGAAGACCAGGGCCATTGAGCTGAACACGGCGGCGCTGGAAGCCGGTTGCAAGTTCGCCGTTGAGCACCTGGTCAAGCAGGATCCCTACTTCGCCGAGCGGATGGACGGCACGGCCGGGATGGTGCTGGTCGAAGGGAATGCCGCGGCGGCGCTCGGCTGCATGATGGCGGGGGTCACGGTCGTCGCCTGGTACCCCATCACGCCATCGTCTTCCCTGCCCGAGACGCTCATCAGCTATATGAAGAAGTACCGGCGCGACAAGGCGACCGGGAAGGCGACCTTCGCGATCGTGCAGGCCGAGGACGAAATCGCCGCCATCGGCATGGTCGTGGGCGCCGGCTGGGCAGGTGCACGCGCGATGACATCGACGTCCGGACCCGGGATCTCCCTGATGGGGGAGTTCGCGGGGCTCGCGTATTACGCGGAGCTCCCCGGGGTCGTCTTCGACGTGCAGCGCGTGGGGCCCTCGACCGGACTGCCGACCCGCACGGCGCAGGGAGACATCCTCAAGACGGCGATGCTCTCCCACGGTGACGCCAAGCAGATTCTCCTGATCCCCGCCTCGGTGGAAGAGTGCTACACGATGGCGATGCAGGCGTTCGACCTCGCGGAGCGCTTCCAGACGCTCATTTTCGTGATGAGCGACCTCGATCTCGGCATGAACAACTGGATGTCGCGCATCTTCGCCTACCCCGAGAAGGCGCCGGATCGCGGGAAGCTCCTCGACGCGGCGGTCCTCGCACGCACGGGGGAGTGGGGCCGCTACCGCGACGTGGATGGGGACGGCATCCCCTACCGGACCATTCCCGGGGACGGGATGGAGCCGTATTTCACGCGCGGGTCCGGCCACAACGACAAGGGGCAGTACAGCGAGCGCCCTGGCGACTACGTCAAGAACATGGAGCGGCTCGACAGGAAGTTCCAGACGGCGCGAACGCACGTGCCGGGGCCCGAGGTGCTCGACGTGCCCGGAGCGGAGGTTGCCATTGTCGGCTACGGCACGAGCCATTGGGCGATCCTCGAGAGCCGGGACCAGCTGGAGCGTGAAGGCGGCATCAGAACGGCGTACCTCCGGCTGCGCGCGTACCCGTTCACGGACGAGCTGGCCGCGTTCATCGGGCGCTACAAACGCGTGTACGTCGTCGAGCAGAACAGGGACGCCCAGATGCAGAGTCTGATGCGTTTCGAACTCACCGGGGACGCCGTTGCAAAGCTCCGGAAGGTGCTGCACTACAACGGGCTGCCGATTGACGCCCGATCGATTACCGACGAGGTCCTCGCGCAGGAAGCCGCGTCGTCGTCCGGCTCAGAGGACCGCTCGCTCGTCTCGGCGGGCCGCGCCGGAGGCCGGGAGTAACAGCCGACCGAGGCATGGAAGACCGCATGGACACAGCCACACCGACGCCGCCCAAAAAGACCAACCGCATCGGGCTCGAACTGCAGCCTTACAGGGGCGGCAAGACGACGCTTTGTGCCGGGTGCGGTCATAACGCGATTTCCGAACGTATCATCGACGCGTTCTTCGAGCTCGGCATCAACCCCAAACAGGTGGTCAAGCTCTCCGGGATCGGGTGTTCGAGCAAGAGTCCGGCGTATTTCCTGGGCGGCTCACACGGGTTCAACTCGGTCCACGGCCGCATGCCGTCGGTCGGCACCGGCGCCATGCTGGCGAACCGCAAGCTCATCGCAATTGGCGTCAGCGGCGATGGCGACACGGGCGCGATCGGCATTGGCCAGTTCGTCCACCTGATGCGACGGAACGTCCCGATCATCTACATCATCGAGGACAACGGCTGCTACGGGCTCACGAAGGGCCAGTTCTCGCCGACGGCGGACGTCGGCTCGATGCTCAAGAACGGCGTCGTCAACGAGCTCCAGCCGATCGACACATGTGCGCTCGCGATCGAGCTGGGCGCTTCCTTCGTGGCACGTTCGTTCTCGGGCGACAAGAAGCAGCTGCTCGCCATCTTGAAGGCCTCGCTGAGCCATCGGGGCACCTGCATGATCGACGTGATTTCCCCGTGCGTCACGTTCAACGATCACGAGGGCTCGACCAAGAGCTACGCCTACGCGAAGGATCACGACGAACCCCTCGGGGAAGTCAGTTTCGTTCCGTACTTCGAGGACATCGCTGTCGAGTACGAGCCCGGCACGACCACGGCGGTGGAGATGCACGACGGGTCGAAGCTGTACTTGAAGAAGGTGGCCGAGGATTACAATCCGACGAGCAGGATGAACGCCGTCCGGCTCATTCACGAGACGGCGGCCCGTGGCGAGTTCGCCACCGGCATCCTCTACATCGAACCGTCGAAGCCGGATTTTGTCACGCTGCTCAACGTCGTGGACGAACCGCTCGCGACGCTGCCGCTCGAGCAGGTGAGGCCCGGCCGGGATGCCTTCGACGAGATCATGGAATCGTTGAAGTAGGCGAAGCCGTGTCAGCCCCCCTCTGAACCGTCGACGTTCGCCCCGAGCACGTCTTCGCAGATCGCGAGCGGGTCAGCGGGCAGACCCTGGTCGTTCAGCGCGGTCGCGTTCTCGTTCCCCTGCTGCTTGTCGGACGCCTTGTCCCCTTCAACCGCTCCCATATGATCGTCGCCCGTCGCGTGGTCGCCCGTGGCCTTGTCAGTCATTGCTGCCTCTTCTCTAGTCCTTCCGCGGTCTCTATGACTATAATCCGTCGGATATGGAACGTACATTCGCCATCATCAAGCCGGACGCCGTCGCCGCGCGCTTTACAGGCGGCATTCTCCAACGCATCGAAGCCGAGGGATTCCAGATCCGTGCCATGCGCCTGGTCAACCTGTCGAAGGCTGACGCCGAGGGGTTCTACGCGGTGCACCGCGAGCGGCCGTTCTTTTCGAGTTTGACGACGTTCATGTCGTCGGGGCCGGCGGTCGTCCTGGCGCTGGAGGCGCCCGATGCGATCCGGAAATGGCGCACGCTGATGGGAGCCACGGATCCCGCCAAGGCCGAGGCGAATACGCTGCGCAAGGAATTCGGACGCTCCATCGAGAACAACGCGACCCACGGGTCCGACGCGCCCGAGACGGCCGCCTTCGAACTGGGCTATTTTTTCTCCGGGATGGAACTGTCGCGTTGAACGCGGGTCCGGCAGCGCCCGGCCCTGAAGGAGTCCGATGTCCATAAAGGCGGATCGATGGATCAAGAAGATGGCGCGCGAGCACCGGATGATCGAGCCCTTCGAAGACCGGCAGGTGCGCGAGGGCGTGGTCTCGTACGGGTTGTCGTCATACGGCTATGACATCCGCGTGGCCGACGATTTCAAGATTTTCACCAACATCAACAACACCGTCATCGACCCGAAGCACTTCGACCCTCGGTCGTTCGTCGATGTGAAGACGGACGTGTGCATCGTTCCGCCGAACTCGTTCGCGCTGGGGCGGTCGATCGAATATTTCCGTATTCCGCGCGACGTGCTGACGGTATGTCTCGGCAAATCCACGTATGCGCGCTGCGGCATCATCGTCAACGTCACGCCCTTCGAGCCTGAGTGGGAAGGCACCGTCACGCTCGAAATCTCGAACACCACGCCTCTGCCCGCGCGGATTTACGCCAACGAGGGTATCGCGCAGGTCCTGTTCTTCCAGAGCGACGAGCAGTGCGAGGTGTCCTACGCCGACAAGAAGGGCAAGTACCTGAAGCAGCTGGAAGTCACGCTGCCTAGGATTTGACGTTTTCCCGGAGAGGTGTGCCATGACGACTGGGGCCGACCGATAC
>JALZOC010000237.1:0-292 GCA_030857365.1 Acidobacteriota bacterium | reverse complement strand
CGGCTGCCGGTGGCGTCCGCCGCCGTGCGAGGGCGCACGCTCCACGGCGCCCTCCTGCTAATCGCCCTCATCTGCGGTGCGCTCCTGGGGCGGACCGAGGCGCGCGCGCCCCAGGCGGCACCCGGCCCGTCCCCCGCGTGGGCGACGAGAGACCTGCGCGCCGGCATCATCGGCACCGACACGTCGCACGTGCCCGCGTTCACCGCGGCGTTCGCGTCCCATCCCGAATGGCGGATCCGCGTCGTCGCCGCCTTCAAGGGCGGCAGCCCGGATCTTCCGACCAGCGCCGACC
>JALZOC010000236.1 GCA_030857365.1 Acidobacteriota bacterium | reverse complement strand
GTACTACGGTGCGAAGCTGGCCCTGGCGGGGCACGACGTGACCTTCATCGCACGCGGAGCGCACCTCGCCGCGATCCGCGCACGGGGGCTGGAGATCCGCAGTCCGGCGCTCGGTGGCTTCACCGTGCGTGCGGCGGCGGAAGACGACCCCGTCGCCGTGGGGCCGGTCGATGTGGTCATCGTGGCAGTGAAAACGTATGACAACCCCGAGGCCCTGCCGCTGATTCGGCCGATGCTTGGCGGCCAATCCTCAATCCTGACACTCCAGAACGGCGTCGACAGCGCCAGTGACGTCGCGCGGGTGGCGGGTGAGCGGCCCGTGGTTGGCGGCACCACTTACATTGCGACCGCTCTTGCGGCGCCTGGCGTCATCGAGCAGACCGGAACCCACCGCCGTATCGTCTTCGGCGAAGTGTTCGGCGAGTTGCCGCGCGTGACCGCCCGCGGGCGGGCGCTGCAGGAGGCGCTTGCAGGCGCTGACATCCAGGCGGAGCTCGTCGGCGACGGCCGTGTGCCCATCTGGGAGAAGTTTGTCTTTCTCGTTGCGCTGGCGGGGTTCACCGGCGCTTCGCGGCTGCCGATTGGCCCCCTGTGGGCCGACGCTGTCGTGAGAGCCACCTTCCTGGAGGCGTGCCGTGAGGTGGAGCGGCTGGCCCGGGCCGAAGGCGTGGCACTTCCGGAAGACGTGATCGATCGCATCAGCACCTATGCGAGTGGAATCCCGGGCTCGATGCGATCGTCGCTCCTGATCGATCTGGCGCAGGGAAAGCGGATTGAAGTGGAAGCGCTGCAGGGGGCGGTGGTCCGGCGCGCGGCCGCAGCCGGCGTGCCGGCGCCGATCATGACGACGCTATATGCGCTGCTCAAGCCGTTTGCCGGAGGGGCACCCCAACCCGTTTGAGCGCGGCTTCGAATCGCGGGTGGCCGTGAAGCGACATCAAGAAAGGGTCCACGCCGAGGAACACCGATCCACCGGTATGGCGATCCACCATCCGGTCCACGTGGTCAATCGCTTCATCGAAGCGGTCGAGACGGGACAGGGTGATTGCATAGGCGAATTCGGCGGGGGGTGTCGAGGCGGAGGCGGCTGCCGCACGATCGACCAGCTCGAGCCGCTTCAGCCAGTAGCCCCCCGCTCCGGCCTGACGGTACGCCTCGAGAAGCGCGTGGCCATCGAGCGGGATGCCCCAGCAGGGCTGCCGCGCCATCAGCGCGGCCGCCTCTTCATACCGGCCCAGCAATTCGTGGGAAGCGATGAGGACGTTCCCCGCTTCTTCGAACCCCGGAACGATCTCGCGGGTCTTCTGCGCTTCGCGGGCGGCAGCGACCGGCCTGCCGGCGAAATGGTGCATCCACGACACACTCGCGTTGATGAAGAGGGACAGCGGATCGAGGTCGCGGCCCTTCAGGACGTGGGTCCTGGCCTCCTCGTGCCGCGCGCACGTTCCGAGGACGAGGCCGTAGACGGAGTGCGCGAGGGCGAGTTTTGGATTCAGCCGGATGGCCGTCAGGAGCTCGCGCTCCGACGCCTCCCAGTCCCAGCCCCAGAACAGCCGCTCGATGCCAAGCGTCACGTGCGCGTCCGCGATCGCGGGGTCGAGCTCCAGCGCCCGGTGCGCCGCCGCCGCCGCTCGAGGAAAGCCGTCCGCTGGCAGGATGACCCCGTAGTACGCCATCGCACCGAACGCATCTCCCAGGCCCGCGTACGCGAGCGCGTACGACGGGTCGAATCCGATGGCGCGCTCGAAGTGCTCACGCGCGCGGCGGAGGCTCTCCGGCGAAAAGTTGTTCCAGTGATAGCGACCCCGCAGGAACTCCTGGTAGGCCTCCGCATTCACGGTTGCGCGCCGGCGCAGCTTCTTCTTCTGGTCGCCGGTCAGCTTCAGCCGCAGCGCTTCCGAGATCTGCCAGGCGATCTCCTCCTGCACCGTGATGAGGTCCGTGCTCTTCTGCCGGAACTGCTCACCCCACAACTGTCCTTCGGTCGCAGTGTCGACGAGCTCCGCCTGGATGTTGAGCACGTCCCCGTGCCGGACGATCCGCCCGGTCAGGATGGTGCGTGCGTTCAGGGCGAGCCCCACCGTCGCAGGGTTGGCCTGGAGCCCCTTGTATCGGAACGCCACGCTGCGCGGAATGACACGCACGCCGGAGAGCTGGGACAGGCTGTTGATGATGCTTTCCGTGATGCCGTCCGCGATGTACTCGATCTGCGGGTCGCCCGCGGGATTCAGGAACGGCAGGACGGCCAGTGACTTGCCGCGCGTCCGCGGACGGCGCGCCGCCGGCGCTCCCGTCGACGCCCCCGTGAGGGTCGACCGCAGCGCCAGCGCGAGGTCCTGGGCGGAGGCAAATCGCCGCTCACGATCGCGCTCGACACAGCGCGAGACAATAAACCGGAGCTCCTGCGGGGCGAGCGGATCGACCGACGACAGCACCGGCATGCTGTCGTGCATCAGGCTGGCGACGATCTCCTGCGGCGTGGCTCCGTTGAAGAGACGCCGGCCCGCCAGCATCTCGTAAATCAGGCACCCGGCCGCGAAGATGTCGCTGCGGCCGTCGACCCGTTCTCCCAGGACCTGTTCGGGGGACATGTAGCCCAGCGTCCCGAGCACAACGCCCTGCGCCGTCCTCGCAATGGTGGCGGCCTCGGTCGCTCCCTCCGTCAGCTGCAGCCGCTGGAGAGCCAGGCCAAAGTCGAGGATCTTCACCCCATCATCCGTGGTCAGGAATACGTTCTCCGGCTTGAGGTCCCGGTGGACGACGCCCCTGCTGTGCGCAGCCGACAGGCCGTCGGCGATCGCGCCGCCAACGCGCACCGCATCGCGCCATCCCGGAGCGCCCTTCTTGAGGCGGCTTCGCAGGGTCTCGCCTTCCAGCAGCTCCATGACGGCAACGGGAACGCCCTCGAAGAATGCCAGCTCGTAGATCGAGAGGATGTTGGGGTGGGACAGGGCGGCAATCGACTTCGCTTCGGCCTCGAAGCGGTGCCGCATCGCGGGATCCGAGGCAATGTGATCCGCCATCACCTTGATCGCGACGTCGCGATCCAGGCGCATATCGCGCGCGCGATAGACTTCGCCCATTCCCCCGGATCCAAGAGGCGCGACGATCTCGTACTGGGCCATGCGGAGCCCGGGACTCAACAGCATAGGGATAGCAACGTGTCGCTCATTGTACGCGGGGCTGAAGCCCCGCGCTACGTACGGCGGTGACGCCCGCGCACTCTCTCGCGCACAGGAAGAGGGAAGCGCCGAAACATCGAGTAGAATGCCGTCGCGGAGGCCACCAGGTCTCCTCCCTCCTTCCAGTGCCTGTAGTCACTCCGGCGCTCGTCGCCATCGTAATGGCCGCCGGCGCCCTGGCCGGGAGCCTCGGTGCGCTGCTCGGGATTGGCGGCGGCGTCTTCCTCGTGCCATTCCTGAACGCGGTGCTGGGAATGGACTTCAAGGTCGCCGCGGCCATCAGCCTGGTGACCGTCATCGCCACCTCGAGCGCCGTCTCGGCGGGCACCACCGGACGCAATCTCATTAATTTACGTCTCGGCATGGTGCTGGAGGTGGCCTCGGCGGCCGGCGGAGTCGCGGCCGCGACGACGGTTGCGTACGTCTCCGATCTCGCTCTCGAGCGGGGCTTCGCCGTCGTCGCCGCGCTCACCGCGATCCTGATGCTCTCGCAGCTCGAGCGCCGCAACGTCATTCTCGACACGAGCCTGGATCCGGGGACGCTCGGCGGGCGGTTCTACGACGAGGAAAGCGGCGCAACGGTGATTTACCGGGTGAAGCGGCTGCCGGCGGCGCTCGGGGTGTCGTTCCTCGCGGGCAACGTATCGGCCGCCTTCGGGATCGGCGGCGGCATCCTCAAGGTCCCGGCGCTCAACGCCTGGTGCGGTGTGCCGATCCGCGCCGCGGCTGCGACGAGCTCATTGATGATCGGCGTGACGGCCGTCGCCTCCGTGCCGATTCAGTACGCGCACGGATTCGTGAGCCCGCCGCTTGCGGCCGCCGCGGTTCTGGGGGTGCTTCTCGGATCGCGCGCGGGACTCTGGTTCGGCGGACGCGCGCGCGCGAAGTGGCTGAAGCTGCTGATGGCGGTCGTGCTGGCGGCCGTGTCGATCGTCTATTTGCGGAGAAGCCTGTGACCGGGCAGGCACAGCCGCTCGGCCGGCTGGAACGCCAACTGGGACGCCTGCTCGTCGGCGGGGTGATCCTGAGCGCCGCGCTGCTGGCGGGCGGGCTCGGGCTCTGGCTCGGCGCTCCCGGCCATCCGGCGACGGTCTGGCTCCTCAACGCCGGCCTCATCGCCCTGATGGGTACGCCCATCATGCGCGTAATCGTCTCGCTGGCCGAATACGTCAGGCTGCGCGACTGGGTGTTTGCCGGGTTGACGGTCGCGGTACTCGCGGAGCTTGCCCTCACCGTGTTCGTCGCGCTCGGCAGGCGATAGCCCTTGAAAAACACGAGGTCAGAAGATCAGGAGGGACTTTCTCGCAGAAATGCGTCTCGTGATCTCCTGAACTGCTGTTCAAACGCCCTATGTGACTTCCCGGTCCGCGAACGCTTCGGGACTCTCGGGGACGCCTCCCTGGTTGACGGTTTCGGCCACCTCGCGGAGCCGGTCGTGCGCGGCCGCGCGCATCTTGTCGAGCAGCCCGGAAATGCGCTGCGCCTGGTGCACCACGGTGGCGAGATCGCGCTGCAGCTCCGGGTGCGGATAGCCCCGCTCCAGGAGGTCGCAGTGGCCGATGATGGTCTGAAGAGCGCTGTTCATTTCCGCCGCGATCGAGAGCGTCAGCTCCGACATGGCTTCCATCGACCGGTACTTGCCTACCGCCATCTGCAGCTGCTGCGCGACGTGGGCGACGGCGAAGATTTCCGCAATGGGCTGGAGGAGCAGGATGTGCTGCTGATTGAACGCCGCGTGCTGCCGCGACACCACGTTGAGCGTACCGACGGCCCGGCTCCCGGTCACGAGCGGCAGCAACAGGGCTGATTTCAGGCCTGCGCTGTGCAGCACGTTCACGTCGAGGAACTCCGGCGCGTCCACGCCGGTATCGTCGATCAGGGCCGGCTCGCGCGACTTCACCACGTTCCCGATAGCGGTCCGCTCGGTCTTGAACACCATGTCCGGCCGGGGGCGGGCGCGCCGCTCCTCCTGATTCACCCGGGCCGTGTACGTCTGGAACTCCTGCCCGTTTTCCGAGAGCAGCGCCAGCCCCACGCGGTCGCACGGCACCAGCCGGACGATGCGCTGCGCGAGCGCCTGGAAGGCGAGCGGAACATCGACCGAGCGTGCGACGACCTGCAGCACCGCGTTCGAGAGCTCCAGCTGCCCGACCTCATCGAGCGTCGCTCCGTG
>JALZOC010000235.1 GCA_030857365.1 Acidobacteriota bacterium | reverse complement strand
ACGCTGATGACAAGACGCTACCCGTCGTGGCGCGAGGCGCGGGCAGAGCTGAACGAGCTGCCGCTGGGGGCGGAGGTGTGGAACGAGTAGGCCGCCGAGACCTACCAGGTCCGTGATTCGCTGTCGAAATAGATCGGGGTCGACAGTCTTGACGCGCCGCAAGCGCGCCCGCGCAATCGAGCGACACGAGGCAGCGCCACAGACAGGGCGCCGATTGACGCCCACTCGAGGCTCGCGTCAACTTTGCGTCGCGCGTACCTGACCCGGAAACCTCAGGAGTAGCGCCGAACAGCCACTCAGCCCGCCGCGCCCACCATCACCACCGCGAACCCGTCGTACCCCTTGGCGCCGACGGTCTGCACGGCGGTCGCGCTGACGCGCGGCTCTCGCTTCAGCAGGTCGAAGAACCGCCGCATCCCCTGCACGCTCTCGTCGGAGGTCGAGGCATCTGCCACGGCGCCGTTGCGGACGACGTTGTCGACGATGATCAGGCTGCCTGGGCGGGACATCTGCAAGGCCCACGTGAAGTACGCAGGCGTGTTGACCTTGTCGGCGTCGATGAACGTGAGGTCGAAGGGTGGACGCGACTCGGCCGCGAGGGATTGCAGCGTGTCGAGCGCCGCGCCGAGCCGGATCTCGATGCGGTCGTCGAGCCCCGCGCGGGTGATGTTCGCACGCGCGACGGCGGCGTGCTTCTCGTCAGCCTCGAGCGTGACGAGCCGCCCGCCGGCAGGGAGCGCTCGCGCCAGCCAGATGGTGCTGTAGCCGCCGAGCGTCCCGATTTCGAGAAGGTTCCGCGCGCCACAGAGCCGCGCCAGCATCTGCAGCAGCTTCCCCTGCGTCGGCGACACGCTGATCGCGGGCAGCCCTGCCGCGTCGCTCGCCTGGAGCGCCGCCGACAAGATCGGGTCGTCCGGCAGCAGCTGGCCGGCGAGATATCGATCGACGCGGGTCCACGTATCGTCTGACATGGTTCCTTCCAGCTTCGACGTCCAGCTTCCCGCCTCCGCCGCGAAGCGGCTACGGCGTGGCCCGCCATAGCCGCGCGGATGATGACGCGGCGGAGGCGGGCGACCTTCAGCCCTTCTTCCGCAGCGCCCGCCCGGGCCGCGCCCCGGTGTGCTCGCCGTCCTTCAGCACCTGCACGCCGTTGACGAACACGTGCCGCATGCCGACGGCATATTGATGCGGATCCTCGAACGTCGCACGGTCCGACATGGCAGCCGGGTCGAACACCACGACGTCCGCAAACATCCCGGTCCGGACGAACCCGCGCCCCTCGAGATTGAGATTCGTGGCCGGCAGGCCGCTGAGCTTCCGCACCGCCTCTTCCATCGTCAGCACCTTCTCGTCGCGCACGTACTTGCCCAGCACCCGCGCGAAGTTGCCGTAGGCGCGCGGATGCGTGGCCGATCTCGTGAACGGCGGCTCCGGCGCCATCGACGCGGCATCGGAGCCGAACGACACCCACGGCAGCGCCATCTGCCGACGAACGTTCTCCTCCGACATCATGAAGTACACGGCGCCGACCCGCGACTGATCCTCGACAACGAGGTTCATGATCGTATCGGCCGGATCCTCCCCGCGCAGCCGCGCCGCCGCCGCGAGCGTCTTCCCCGTGAGCGGCTTCAGCTTCTCGGACTTGAACTCGACCAGCAGCACGCGGTCCGGGGAGCCTGCCGCAAGGTACAAGTTCTCCCATTCCGCACTCGGCGTCGCGATCGCTTCGCGGATCCGGGCACGCTGCGCCGGGTCGCGCAGCCGCTGGTAGCCGGCCTCATACCCGCCGTCCAGCACCCATGGCGGCATCGAGGCGTCGAGGCCTGTCGACCCCGCGGTGTAGGTGTACATGTCGGCCGTGATCGTCAGCCCCTGCGCGCGGGCCTCCTGCACCTTTTCGATGACGGCATCCATCTTTCCCCAGTTCGCCTCACCAGCCGCTTTGAGGTGGTAGATCTCCGCGGGAATGCGGGCATTCCGTGCAATGGCGATCAGCTCGTCGACGGCCTCGAGCAGGCGGTTGCCCTCGCTGCGCATGTGCGAGATGTACGTCCCCCCATACTGCGCGGCCACCTTGCACAGTTCCGTGAGCTCGTCGGTGTCGGCGTAGAACGCGGGAGCGTAGATGAGGGACGACCCGATGCCGAGCGCCCCCGCCTGCATCTCCTGCCGCACGAGCGCACGCATCGCCTCCATCTGCGCGGGGCTCGCTTTCCGGTCCTCGAGGCCGATCACGTGCTCCCGGACGGTGGTCGCGCCGATGAACGACGCCACGTTCTGCGACACGCCCATCCGCTCGAGCTCGCGCAGGTATTCAGCAAGGCTCGTCCAGGTGATCTCGTACTTGACGTCCCCCATCTGCTCGACCGCCCGCCGCTTCATGTCGGCGTTGAGCGGGCCCATCGAGCTCCCCTCGCCAAAAATCTGCGTCGTCACACCCTGCCGGATTTCTCCCTGGGATCGGCCGTCGGCGATCAGCGACTCGGTCGACCACGAGAGCATGTTGATGAAGCCGGGGGCGACCGCAAACCCGGCGGCATCCACGACAGCCGTGGCCGTCGCGGTGCTCAGATCGCCGACGGCGGCGATCCGGTCGCCTCGAATTCCGACATCCACCCGGCGTCCCGGGGACCCGGTCCCGTCGTACACCATCCCGCCCTTGACGATTGTGTCGAAGGCCCGTGGCTGACCGCCCGGCTCGCCCCCCGGGAGCGAAGCAAGCCGCACGAAGACGCACATGGCGAGGACGGCGGTGGCAGTGCGCATCGGCGGATTATAGCGGCGCCTGGCGTCTTGACGACCATCGGGAGGGCGTCGTCCTGATGTTAGGATCGAAGGGGTTTCAGGGGTTTTGGGTTCCGGGTCTGGTTCTGAGCTTTCGGAGGGGACATGCGCAACGGGCTGATTTTGTGTGTGGCGACGCTGGTGTTCGGCGGGGTCGGGTTCGGGCAGGGCAGAAGCACGCAGGCGGCAGACCGCTATCTCGGCACGTGGGCCGGCACGTGGGCGTCGTCTTCAGAGGACGGCGGCACTGGCGAAATCGAGATCACGATCGAAAAGGGCAAGGACGAAGCGCCTGCCGGGAAGATGAAGGCCACCGGAGGCGAATCGGGGCACTCTGCCGCGTTCAAGACGCTGACGTTCGACGGGAACAGAATGACCGCGAAGTACGACTATCCGCTCGGCGACGGAGGGGAAATCGTACTGGAGGCCGACCTGGAGGCTCCCACCGCCAAGGGGACCTGGAAGCTGACTCCGCCCGGACAGACGGGCGATGTCGCCCGCGGCACATGGACGGCCACGAAGAAGTAATCGAGCGGCATGCGCGATCGCGTCTGCGTCGCGACGGTCACCTGGGCGCGCAGCGAGGGGGAGCAGCAGCTTCTCCGGGCGTCGCTGCTGCGCCTGGCGGAGCCCGGGCTGACGATCGTCGTGTCGGGCCGGGATTCCGGGCCCGCGTTTCGCGAATGTCTCGAATCCCACCAGCAAATCAGGGTGGTGCCCCGGCCGATTCTGCTCACCGTCGCGGGGCTCGCAGCATGATGAGGGTCGCCAGGTGAATCGCGTTGTGCTCGTGACGGGTGCCGGACGCGGCATCGGCGCAGCGACCGCGCGGCTGGCCGCCGAGCGTGGCTACGCCGTGTGCGTGAACTACCGCCAGAACCGCGCAGCCGCCGAAGCTGTCGTGCGTGATATCGAAGCGGGCGGGGGCCGGGCGGCGGCCGTGCAGGCGGACGTGAGTGTCGAGGCGGAAGCAGTACGGCTGTTCGAGACGTCCGACCGGGTGCTTGGCCCCCTCGGCGCGCTCGTGAACAACGCCGGTATCCTGGAGACGCAGACGCGTCTCGAGACGATCGATATCGGCCGGCTGGAACGCGTGTTTGCCACGAACGTGTTCGGCGCGTTCATCTGTGCGCGGGAAGCCGTGCGCCGGCTCTCCACGAAGCACGGCGGGGGAGGGGGCGCCATCGTGAACGTCTCATCTGCGGCCGCGCGCCTCGGGTCTCCAGGTGAGTATGTCGACTACGCCGCGTCCAAAGGCGCACTCGACACGATGACCATCGGACTCGCGCAGGAGGTCGCCGGCGAAGGGATCCGGGTGAACGCCGTCCGGGCCGGATTGATCTACACCGACATGCACGCGAGCGGGGGCGAACCGGCACGCGTCGATCGCGTGAAGCAGTTCGTCCCGCTGAAGCGCGGGGGAACTCCGCGCGAAGTCGCCGCGGCCATCCTCTGGCTGCTCTCGGAGGAATCGTCATTCACGACAGGATCCTTCATCGAAGTCGCGGGCGGACGATGAGCAAGGACCTGATAGCTGACAGCTGAGAGAGCCATGGTCCCATCGCATCAGCATCAAAAAGGTGAAGCCGACCAGGAGAGAACCATTTTGGTGACGGCGTATTGAGGAGCGAGCACCTTGTGATCGAGTGGGGACAGGCGGGTCGTTGGGATGGCAGGGTTGAACTGTACACTGGTTCGATGGCCGAATGGGATGCAGCCAGGTACCACCGGATCTCCGATCCGCAGCTGGCCTGGGGGCGGATGGTGGCGGCACGGCTCCGGCCTGCGCCCGGAGAACGCATTCTCGACGTGGGATGCGGCACTGGGCGCCTGACGGCCGAGATCGCAGCGACTCCGGCGCGCGTGGTGGTGGGCCTGGATCAGTCAGCCGCCATGTTGCGCGAGGCTCGTTCCCGCACCGAAACATGCCGAGTGGCGGCCGGGATTGAGAGCCGGGCTCCTCACACGCCGGAGAGGTCTTCTCTTATATACGTACGGGGAGACGGCACCGCGCTCCCTTTTGGCCCCGTCTTCGATGCGGTGTTCAGCACCGCGACGTTCCACTGGGTCCTCGAGCACGATCGCCTGTTCGCAAGTATCCACGGCGCGCTGACGCCCGGCGGACGGCTCGTGGCGCAGTGCGGTGGGGCCGGAAACCTCGACCGGCTGTACGGCCGGTCCCGCGCGCTGATGGCCGATCCTCGATACACACGATTCTACTCAGCATGGGAAGACCCGTGGCTGTTCGCGGGCGTTGATGAGACCCGGGCCCGCCTGGCTGCGGCCGGCTTCGTCGAGGTGGATGTCTCGCTCGCCTCCGCGCCCACGCCATTCGACAGTCCTGAGAGCTTCGCCGAGTTCATCGGCGCCGTGTGCCTGCGCCACGAGCTCGCGCGCCTGCCTGGCGGCCTGCGCGACGCGTACGTCGCCGAGCTCACCGGGATGTTCGCGACCGACGACCCGCCGCTCACGCTGGACTACTGGCGCCTCAACATCTCGGCGCGGAAGCGCGCTTCGTGACGGCCTACCAGACGCGCGCGCGTGGGCACGTCATGCGCCGCGATGAAGAGCTGCAGCGGTCG
>JALZOC010000234.1 GCA_030857365.1 Acidobacteriota bacterium | reverse complement strand
CCACATCACATTGCCGCGCTCACGCCTGTAACCGATCCGAGGTTAGATCCGCCAGCGTTCTCGGAGGAGTACTCGGATCCGCACGGGCCTGACGGTCGTTGAGACCGTCCTCAGTCAGCCGTGCGCCTGAAGCATCGCGCGGCTACGAACCTCGCGACGAACCTCGCGACGTCGCGCCCGAGCCGTGAACCTGTCAGAGTGGAGCTCCGAAAGTGGAACCCCGCGAAGACGCGCGCATCTTCAACGTCCTTCACAATCTCGTGGAGACGATTGAAGCTGCGCGTCGTGCCTGTCGTGCGGCTGTCGAGTGAGACGCGGACATCATCCGTGCCGAAAAACGTGCGAAGCGCCTCCACGATGGCGCCGGTGTGACACGCATGCGCGGCCGGGTACTCCGGATGGTTCGGCGTGGTGCGCAACGGACGCCATGCAGCGTCAGGTCCCGTTCGCGGCTTGCCGTCTGCGCCAGTCAGCACGATGGCGGCAGCCGGCCGCCAGAACATGTAGTGGTACTTGGCGTCGAAACAGGCGATCATCGAATCAGCGCCGCTGACGTGCGCCAACGCGAGCATGCGCGCCGTCTGTATGAGATCCAGGCCATGATCGACGGCGAGGCGCAGCAGACCCTCATTCCACTGCCGTAGATCGTGATCCGTCCAGAACAGCGCACGGTTCGTCTGCTCTTCTGTTCTAAGGTCGCTGTCGACGCCGCCGAACCTGCTGACCTCCTCGAAATCAATCGCATATTCCTTACTACCTAAACGATGCGGAGTGCCTGGGCGAAACTGCTTCACGCTCTCCAGCGCAAGCGGCCGGACCCTCGACAAGCGAAACCCAAGCACCGGTCTGGTGGGATCGGGTTCAAAAACCCCTGGACCGGACCGAGGCTGCACGTGCTGGATCTCCGCGGTACGGCCGTCACTCGCACGCCTTGCGAGTATCGCCGTCGCAACCTGTTCGCCGAGGACTTTGCCGTTCGTCTTCGCAACGTTGTTCGGCAGTTTGGACAGATAATCCGCGTACCTCTTGTCTAGGTCTGCGACCTGCGTCGGCAATAACCCAACGAGTACGGCGTGAGCGGCCGTAGCGATCGCAGCTGCGGGTGCTGTCTCCTCAGGCGCCGTGAGCGAAATTGCGTACGGGCGGTAGTCGCCATCGATGGCTACGGCGACGTCATACATGGCCGCGTGCACGATTCCCATGTACACGGCCGCTTCCCCAGGAAACTTGTCACCAACGCCGGCGGGCGGCGGCACGATCGCGCGTTGCGCTTCAAGGCTCCAGTCGGCAACCGGCGTCAGGGGCGCCTGCACAACTGCGGGTGATGTGTGACCTGCGACGCGGAATGCGGCGGCGCCGATCGAAAGGAGGATCGAAGCAACCGCGATGAGCATGCGTTTCATTCGAATCCCCTGACCTGCTTGTCACAAAACCGTCGCCAATCCTGCGACGCGTCCAAGTTGATCGGTGCAGTCCGAAATAATCGCGGTAAATGGCCGAACGTACAAGCAAGGGTCGTCGCGCGTTACTCAGCTTGTAATGAATTGCCAAACCAAGCGCTAACTGCAAGCGCATATTGTGATAGGACTGTGATACGTGGTGTTCAAAACCTCGATTCACATCGAGGCTTACGGACCCACATGGAGTCATCGGTTTGGGGAGTTAAGTCGCTGAGAGCCTGTGCGATAAGGTGTCTTGGAGTTGCTCTGCGTCGCTCCGAGAACTTGCTTTCCAAGCGTGCTCCTTCAACCACTCGGACATCTCTCCGTATAGGTAAAATCAACAGTTTACGGGCGAGCGGCTCAGCCCGAAACCCGAATTGTGACAGGAATTGTGATACACCTTCCAATCTTCTGCGATCACTAATGGGCGTGCGCGCACTCGAAAACGCTCGGCGTCTGCAAGAGCTTCTTCAGACGCGGGTTCGGACGCACCGCCGCATCAAGCGCTGCCTGGAATGCGGCCCAACGCTCGGGATCGAGAACGAAGTGGCGCCGGTCTAGCAGCGCCGCAGCGTCGCGCACCTTCCGCGCGTCGTCCGCTCGTTTGTTGGTGCTCACCACAGCCTCAAGGTTACCTTGGTTCCGCAGGGGGCTCAAGCAACGCGCTTGCCTTTCGCGGCTTGTCCCGGGAGTAGAAGGGTCTTGATCAACTCACCCTCGCCACACACGGTCATACCAGAAAAGCGCTTGTACCACTCACCATCAGGCACATCGGGCTCCGTGTCGAGCCATGTCGCGAGCAACTCAAGCTGCGTCGCAGGGATCTTCCGGCTCTGAATGCGTTCGAGCAGATGCTGAAACAGCGCGGGCGGAAGATTCTGTCGGCGAATCTTCGGCACGGCCGTCAGATGCCGTAGAAGCCGCGCGTCAACCGCTCTTTGATGCGGGCGGCCTCGATCGGATCGGGCGCTGCCGCGAGCTCTTTCGCCAGCAGTCCCAGTTCCTCCGGACTGAGGCGGTTGCCCTTCCCTTCGAGCGCACTCAATTCCGCCGTCTCGAGCGCAACTTCCTCGCCCGTTGGCTTACGCACGATCACCCGGCCGCCGGTCAACGCTTGCCGGACGAACCAGTGATACACGGCCAACGCGCTCTTGATCACGTCGGTACGCTTCGAATGGGTCAATTCGGCCATCTGGTCAACCAGGGCCAGTTCAGTCGCGCTCAGGACGGGTTGCACTCTAGCCATACTCTCCTCATACTCACTGAGGACTCACATTATACTCCAATATGCTCACATTCGTCCCGGGGGCCGTCGCGACCGACGATCTACCGGATTCGATGCCGGACCGCGCGGTTCGTCTCGCGCTATTCTCCGGCTCGATCGTCGCGTGGGTGACCGACCATCTTCCGACGGGTGACTTTCATACGAAGGTCACCTGCCGGCGCAGCCCCGGCCGTAAGAAATGCCAGGGGCCCATTTTCGCGGAGCTGGACGCCGCGTCGGGCCACATCGTCTGGCAGTGCCCCCTGTGCGGGCTTTCGAGTGCGTAGTACCGGGCGGCGTCGTTGAGCTCTTGCTCGGCGAGCGCGTTGAACGAGACGTTCACTTCAGCCGGGCTCGAGCGTCGCGAAAGACATCGGCAGCTGGACGCCCGGCCGTTGGGTCTCGGTCCCACGCCTGGTCACGGCGCTGCGCTTCCTCGGCCCAAAGCCTGGCGTTCTCCTCATCTGACAGGCCCTCGAGGCTCTCCAGGGTTTTTCGGCCAGGCGGGCACGGTCCCTACTGCCGTGTGAATCATCGGATAGTCGTCGTCCGTCACGCCGCCCTTCGCGAACAACTCGCGCACTTCGGGCGTCTGAAACTTCCTTTATCGCGTCCGCCCCGTGTCGGTGGCAAACACCGTCATGGGTGCGGGCCAGGTCGTGAAGATAGACCGACGCCCACAGTCGCGGCGCGTCTTCTATCCAGCCTGTAGCTTCAATCAGACGGAATGCGTGCACCATGACGCGCGAAACATGTCCCTGGCCATGGAGCGTGCTCCAGTGCGTGAAGAGTAACGGCGATGGCGCAAGCGCCGGAAGCGGCAGATCGACGGGTGGCTTGGTCATGCGATCTGCACCGCGAGCTCGATCAGCGCGGCCTCGGGGAGCGCGCCGGGGCGAGCCGGTGCTTGAGCGTCTGGCCCTCGAGCAGTTCCATCGCCACGAACCGGCGCCCCTCGTGCTCGCCGAAGTCGTAAACGGTGCAGATGTGCGGATGGTTGAGCGCCGAGGCGGCGCGCGCCTCGCGGTCGAAGCGCTCGATGGCGGCCGGATCGTGCGTGAGCTCCGTCGGCAGGAACTTCAGCGCGACGTAGCGCCCGAGCCGGAGGTCCTCGGCGCGATACACGCCCCCCTGCCCCCGCCGCCCAGCTCCTCGATCACCCGGTAGTGCGAAACCGTCTGCCCGATCATGCGTAGAGCATTCTAGTCCGCCTCCTGCGACGACGCCGGGCGATGCCTGAGAACGGCGTCAGCGTCACCGTGCCGCCGTGCGGCCCGATCGCGGAGCGCGACCCATTCACAGGATCAGAACTTCGTGCAGTCGATTACGAACCGGTACGTGGCGTCGCCGCGCACCGTGCGCTCGAACGCGGCATTGATCTGATCGGGAGTGATCTGCAACGTGATCGAAGGTGCGGGTACGCAGTTCCTGCGTCGAATGACCGACGCTCTCAGCGGGCCGGGTAGATGATCTGGAGATGGTTCACCGAGCCCTGCGCGGCCGGCCGCTTCCCGATCATCAGGAACCGGCCGTCGGGCGCCACGTCGTAGGCGGTGTGGCTGAAGGCCTGCGTGCTGTCGTAGATGTCGTCCATCACGACCGTCGGCGCCGAGGCGTGGATCCCATCTTTCATGGCGACGTTCACGGCCATGATTTTCTCGCTGCCGCGGTAGAACAGGCGTGACCCGGTGCGCGCCCACACCGGTTGCCCACCGCCGCCTGCGGAAATCTGCGCGCGGCCCTGCAGAGACGGGTATGGCTGCACGTAGACTTCCTTGCGGCCGGACTCGTCCGACGCGTAGGCGAGCCACTTGCCGTCCGGCGAGATGGCCGGCTCCTGGTTCGCGAAGGGCGTCGTCACCAGGGGCGTCTCTGTGCCGTCCGCGACGCTGACCGCCACGATCTGCGTCGATTGTCCCGCCACGGTGCTCATGACGAGCGTCGTCCCGTCCGGCGTGACGCCGCCGAGATGGACGTGCGTGTCGCCTTTCCAGATCTCCTGCTCCGGCCCCGTTCCATCCGCCGCCTTGCGATAGATGACGCGCGACCGGTTCGCGCGCGTTGCCGTCCAGTAGACCCATCGGCCGTCCGGCGACCAGCACGGCGTCTCGTCCTCGCCCGAATCGAACGTCAGACGCATAAACGTTCCGCGCCGCAAATCGGCGATCCAGTTGTCGCGGGTGTCTTCGAACACGTGCACCGCAATACGGGTGCCGTCCGGGGAAACGCGCGGGTCCGAGTACCGGTGTACGGGCAGGGTGAGCCGTGTCGATTTTCCGCCAGGTTCCACCAGCAGGAGCGGGCTGTCGTCTTCCTGGCTACTCCTCGGATAGAAGACGGCGGTGCCGCTCGACGCTACCGCGAACAGCGGAATGTTCGCGAATACGAAACGCTTGAAACTCGTCGGTTGCGACAGGAACGGTGTCGCGTCGCCGGTCGCCGCCATTCGATTGAAGTCGAACGGGACGGCCAGGATGGCCTCTTCACGCTGGATGATCAGGCGGTCACCGCCGACCGCGCCGAGCACCATGCCCGGGAACAGGTCGCGCCGTTCTCCGGTCGCCAGTGTGAGCGCCACGATTGTCGTGGTGCCGTCTGGGGTCGCCGCGCCCGTCCGCCGGATGTCGAAGAGGACCGTCTTGCCGTCAGGGAGGAACCACGGCATCTCGTGCGCGACCTCTG
>JALZOC010000233.1 GCA_030857365.1 Acidobacteriota bacterium | reverse complement strand
ATGTAGCGGGTCTCTTTCTGATCGACGAGGAACAGGTGGCTGCCACCGGGTCGGCCTCCGATATCGATGTTCTTGCGGATTTCGATATAGCCGTCGGTGCCGAGGATCGTCAGCCGGCCGTCACCCCAGGTCCCGAGGCCGGCCGGCGTGAACCAGTCTACCCGTATGTACCCGGTTCCCCCGTCGCCCCGCAGCGTCGCATCGCCGAAATCCTCGAACGTGGGGTACTGCTGGTTGCGGATGTTGCCGACCTGAGAGGCCACCACCTGGCCGCGCGTCGAACCGGTGAAGTAGAGGAACTGGTCGGCCTGGTGTGAGCCGATGTCGCAGAGAATCCCGCCAAACCGCGGACCCTCGAAAAACCACGGCGGTCGCGAGGCCGGGTTCATCCGGTGCGGTCCGAGACCAATCGTCTGCACGACCTGGCCGATGGCGCCAGCCTTGACAAGCTCCCCGGCCCTGACCGTCGCGCGGTTCTCGAACCGCTCGCTGTACATGATCGAGTAGATGCGCCGCGTCTGTGCCTGCACACGGCGCACCTCCGCCAGCTGGTCGAGCGTCGTGATACCCGGCTTGTCGGCCATGTAGTCCTTGCCGTGCTGCATCACGCGGACGCCGAGCGGCGCGCGCTCGTCGGGGATAGCCGAGCTGAGGACCAGCTGAATGGCGGGATCCTCCAGGATCTCCTTCTCGGTCGCGACGCGCTTGACGTTGGGGTGGCGCTTCAGGAACGTCGCGGTCAGGTCCTGCTCCTTCGCGTACATCGCCACCAGCTCGCCGCCACCTCGCTGCACGGCCTCGACCTGCCCGTAGATGTGGGAGTGATTGATGCCGATGACGGCGAACGTGATCCGGACCGGACGCGCAGGCTGGTCCCGGGGGGACGAGGCTGCCGCCCTGCGTGCCCGGGCACCGGCGACGACCGCCGTCCCCGCGAGGCCGCTCAAAAACGCCCGGCGGCCGATGCCGTGCTTGTTCATGGTGTCACTCCGTGGACGCCGGCCCACCCGGCGGGGTTGCGCCGCCCAGTCTACATCGCATCGGGGGGCCAGTCGCGGAGCGAAAGCTCCGCGCTGCGAGCTCCGCGCTACGACGTGGGCGGGACGGAGTTTGCGGCGATCAGCCCCTTGAGGTGACGCACGCGTCCGGCGGACACGGGACCGTCCGCCGCGCCGCCTTCCCGTGCCGCGCGCCCGACGTGAATCTCGCGGACGCACCCTCGCCGCGCGAACAACGACACTGCCTCTTCGTCCACCCCGCCCCCGGCGATGATCGCCACGCGCGGGCCGGCAGCCCTCACGTACTCGATCAGCCGCGCGCATCGCGCCTCGGCGCTGCCACTGCCGCCGCTGGTCAGGATGCGATCGATGCCTGGAATGGCGGTGAGTGCCGGGATTGCGCCGAGCGGATCGTCGAGGGCATCGAATGCCCGGTGGAACGTGATGCGCGCCGCGGGTACCACGTCGAGGACTCGCTCGAGGTCGCCGACGAGGGGCACGCCGCCCCTGGCAAAGCCGACGACGAGGCCGTCAACACCCATGGCGGCGCACGCTGCCGCGGCACGCCGGAGCGCGGGCAGCTCGCCGGGCTGCAGCTCGAACCCGGCATTCTCTCGAACCATCACCCGCAAGGGCAGCGATGTTTCCGCTCGAATCGCCTCGACGGTCTCGAGCAGGGGAGTCAACCCCCCGTCAACAATCGCGCGCACGACCTCGAGCCGATCGGCGCCGCCCTCCGTTGCGGCACGCGCGTCCGCCACGCTCTGGACGATGACTTCAAGGAGCACGACGCAGCTCCCAGTTTCCAGCTTCCGGCTTCCAGCTCTGGGCCGAGTTCAGCATCGTTCGAGAGTGCTCCGCCCCCGGCGCACCAGCTGTCACGGTCGACCCGGTACTGCGTGGCTGGGCGCTGGAAGCTGATAGCTGGAAGCTGAAGAACTAACTCACCTCCGTCAGGTGCTCGATGCGTCCGGTGCTGTCGCCGAGCTGCTCGGCGGGCACGCCCATCCGATCGAGCAGCGTCAGGTACAGGTTCGTCATCGGCGTGTCCTTCGGATAGACGATGTGGTTGTTGCGGCGGAAGCCGCCGCCTCCGCCCACCATCAGCACGGGGAGGTCCTCGTGCGTATGGCGGTTGCCGTCGCTCAGGCCGCTGCCGTAGACGATCATCGAGTGGTCGAGCAGCGAGCCGTCGCCGTCGGGGGTCGCCTTGAGCTTGGCGATGAAGCCCGCGAACAGCTCCATATGCATCGTGTTCACGTGCGTGACCTTTTCAATCCATTCAGCATTGCCGCGGTGATGGGTCAGCGGGTGATGCGGATCCGGCACGCCAATTTCCGGATACGTCCGCATGCTGCCCTCCCGCCCCATCATCATCGTCACCACCCGGGTCGAATCGGTCTGAAAGGCGATGAGCTGCAGGTCGAACATCAGCTTCACGTAGTCGGCGTACTCGACGGGAACACCCGTCGGCTTGTCGATCGTGGGCGTGAGGCCGGTGAAATCCTTCTCGGCCATCTCGATCCGGCGCTCGATCTCCCGGATCGAGGAGAGGTATTCGTCGAGCTTCCGGCGATCCGACGTACCGAGCGCCGCCGACAGCTCGGTCGTGCGCTCTCCGACCAGGTCCAGGATGCTTCGGCGGTATTGCAGGCGCCGGGCACGCGTTTCCGGCGTGATGCTCGTGTCGACGTCGCCGAAGAGGCGCTCGAAGACGAGGCGCGGATTCGTTTCCGGAGGCATGGGCGTGGCTGGACCGCGCCAGGCCAGGCTGTTCGTGTAGGCGCAGGAGTATCCCGAGTCGCAGTTGCCGACCGTCCGGGAGTCGTCGCACCCGAGCTCGAGCGAGCCGAAGCGTGTGTGCTTGCCGATGTGCTGCGCGGCGACCTGGTCGACCGAGATGCCGTTCTGGATGTCGGCGCCGGCGGTCTTGCGCGGATGGACGCCAGTCAGGTACGAGGCGGCGGCGCGGGCGTGATCGCCGGGGCCGTCCCCGAGTGCGGCGCCGTTGCGGTGCGCGAGTCCGGACAGGACCAGCGTGTCCTTCCGGAACGGCTCGAGCGGCTTGAGGACGCGGGTGAACTCGAAGGCGGCGCCGGTTCCCTTCGGCGTCCACTCGTTCATCGTGATGCCGTTGGGCACGTACGTGAAGGCGAGCCGGAGCGGGGCTTTGCCCATCTCCGCCGCCCGTGCAAACGCCGGAGTCATGGCGTCGAGCATCGGCAGCGCGATGACGGTTCCCATTCCCTTGAGGAACGTGCGGCGAGGCAGGCGTCGGCGCGTGACGATCATGGCGTTCGTGCTCCTGTTTGCATGGGCGCTGCTGCCCTTCTGGATTGAAATGGCAGGCTGTTGACGATTTCGAGGACGAGGGCGGAGAACTTGTAGCCGCGCGCCGGCAGCCGGCTCGCGATGAGCTTTACGGCTCTGGAGTCGTAGCGCTCGAGACCACGGCCGAGCGCATAGGTCATCAGCTTCGTGGTGAGGCTCCTCGCGAACGGCTCCTGCTCGGCCTTGAGGATGGCCGCGAGCTCCACCGGCCCGTTGAAGTCCTCGCCGTCCGGCAACGAGCCGGACGCATCGACGGGGAACTTGCCGTCCATCGAGCGCCAGGCGCCGACGGCGTCGAAGTTCTCGAGGCCAAACCCGAGCGGGTCCATCCGCCGGTGGCACGAGGCGCAGATGGGATCCTTCCGGTGGATCTCGAGCTCTTCACGCATCGACACGGCGGTGCCGATCGCCGCCTCGTCCAGGTTGGGCACGTCTCCAGGCGGCGGAGGAGGCGGCGCGTTGAGGAGGTTGTCGAGCACCCACTTGCCCCGAAGCACTGGCGACGTCCGCGTGGCATACGACGAGACCGTCAGCACGCTCCCGTGCGTGAGCACTCCCGCGCGCGGCGTGGCCGACAGATCCACGCGCCGGAACTCCGGTCCGGTCACGCCCGGGATGCCGTAGTGGCGCGCCAGCCGCTCGTTGATGTACGAGTACCGGCCGTCGATGAACTCCAGGATGCTCCGGTCGTCCCGGATGATGTGATCGACGAACAGCTCGGTCTCGCGGCGCATCGAGAGCCGCAGGTAATCCTCGAAATCCGGGAATTTTTCCCGGTCGCGGGTCGTCGATTCGAGCCCTCGGAACTCCAGCCACTGCCCGCCGAAGTTTTCCGCGAGGGAGCGCGACCGCGGGTCCCGCAGCATGCGGCGGACCTGGGCCGTCAGCACGGCGGGGTTCCGGAGCGTGCCGCGGTCGGCCGCGCGCCGCAACGCGTCGTCCGGCATGCTCGCCCAGAGAAAATACGACAGTCGCGTGGCCAGCTCGTGCTGGCTGATTGGATGGGCAGTTTTTCCGCCGACCGCCGGCCGGTCCCGCTCGATCCGGAACAGGAAATCGGGGGACACCAGCAGCGCCTGGATCCCGACCGCCAGGCCCTCCGTGAGCGACTGTTCCTGCTTTTCGGCGACGCGCACGAGCCGCACGTACTTCTCGACCTCGCCGCGCGTCACCGGACGCCTGAACGCACGGCTCGCCAGGGCCGTCATGACCCGCGTCGCGCACATCGACACATGGCCGCCGTCGAGATGTCCGCACGTATAGATCTTCCGGAGGCTGGCGCGCGACGGGCCGCCTGGCTGCGAGTACGGGCCGCCCACATCCACCGCGTTGACGCGCCCGCCGTTCAGCGGGAGCTTCTCGAGCTCCGCCTGCGTCGCCAGGAACTGCGTGCGCTGCCGCTCCAGCTGCTCCGGCGTGAGGTTGGGGCGCGGCCGGAACTCCTTCGGGGGAGGCGTCGGACGGGGCGAAGGGTTCGGCCCGCCGTAGCGCGCCGGCAGCCCTTCGAAAATGCGCGGCACCGCGACCGAGATCCAGTGATCGCCCGCGGTGAGGTTCACTTTGAACTCCGTCGTCTGGGCGTTGAACTCCTGGCGATCGTCCGCGAAGCTGGCGGCGCGGTCGGGGTCGTGCGTCACCGCGGCGACCTCGCGTTCGTCGATCCAGAGCGCCAGCGTAATCGGGCTCGACCCCGCCGGGCGCACGCCCCCCATGCTGACGCGGATGATGTAGTCGCCGTCCACCGGGATGCGGTGAATGGCATGGAAGGCGTTCGGCAGGCTCAGTCCGGTCAGGTCGTACGTCTCCGGCACGGTCCGCACCTCGCGCACGCGCCGCCCCTCGGACCTGAGACGTATCAGGGTCGGCTTGAGCGTTGGTGCGCCGAAGAGCGCCATCCTCGCAACCCGCTCGCCCGCGGTCACGTACTTCTCCATCAGGACGGGCGAGAGCGAGAGCACGTCCGCGATGTTGTCGAACCCGTAACCCGAGTCGTCCGGCGGGAACTCCTCGTCCGCCTTGAAATCGATTCCCATGAGGTCGCGGATGGTGTTCCGATACTC
>JALZOC010000232.1 GCA_030857365.1 Acidobacteriota bacterium | reverse complement strand
TGTGCGCGTCGAGCGCCGCCGCAATCGCAACCACCTCTTCCTCACCGCCGGAAAGGTCATTGAATGCCGCCTGCGCTGGTCCGTCGGCGCGGGCCGCGCGATCCGCAAGCAATCGGTCCAGGTACGTCGTGTCGTAGTGGCCACCGACGTACTCGGGTTGTCCCATCAGCCAGACGAAGAACGGAATCGTCGTCGGGATGCCGAGCACGTGATACTCGCGCAGCGCGCGCGACATCCGGTGAACCGCCTCCGCACGCGAGGGAGCCCACGCGATGAGCTTGGCAATCATCGAATCGTAGAACACCGGCACCGCGTAGCCGGTGCTGACGCCGCTGTCGTCGCGCACGCCCGGCCCCGACGCCGGGCGCAGCCCGCGAATGAGTCCGGGAGACGGCATGAAGCCCCGATCCGGATCTTCGGCGTAGATCCGGCACTCGATCGCGTGCCCGTCGGGGGTCAGCAGGCGCGCGGGGTCCAGATCGAGCTTTTCGCCGCGGGCAATCCTGATCTGCCAGTGCACGAGGTCGACGCTCGCGACCATCTCCGTGACCGGATGCTCGACCTGGAGCCGGGTGTTCATCTCGAGAAAATAGAACTCGCCGGTTCCGTCGAGCAGAAACTCTATCGTGCCCGCGCTCGTGTAGTTCACCACCCGGGCCACCGCCACCGCCGCTGCGGCCATGCGTGTCCGCAGTTCGGGACTGACGGCGACCGAGGGTGACTCTTCGACCACCTTCTGGTGACGTCTCTGGATGGAACACTCACGCTCCACGAACGGGAGGACGGTCCCGTATCGATCCCCAAGCAGCTGGATCTCGATGTGCCGGGGACGCTCGATGCGGCGCTCCATGTAAATGGCCGAATCGCCGAACGCCGCCCCCGCTTCCGACCGTGCCGCCCGTACCGCACCCGCGAGCGATGCCGGCTCCATCACGGTACGCATGCCCTTGCCGCCCCCTCCAGCCACGGCTTTCACGACGAGGGGATACCCGACCTCGCGCGCGATGCGCGTCATGTCCTCCGGGCTCGCCTCGTCGGCGAGCGGCGTCACCGTGCCGGGCACGACCGCCACTCCGGCACGAACTGCCGCGTCACGTGCGGCGGTCTTGCTTCCCATCGTGGCGATCGCCTCGGCAGAGGGGCCGATGAACGTGAGCCCGGCGTCCGTGCACGCCTGGGCAAACGTGGCGTTCTCCGCGAGGAATCCGTAGCCGGGATGGACCGCGTCCGCGCCGGCGCGCCGGGCCACGTCCAGCAAGGTGTCCATCCGGAGGTAGCTCGCGGCCGCTTCGCTGGCGCCGATGTGAAACGCCTGGTCCGCCTCGCGGACATGCCGCGCTCCGCGATCACAGTCCGAATACACGGCGATCGACGGCAGCCCCATTTCACGGCACGCCCGGATGATCCGGACGGCGATTTCGCCGCGGTTGGCCACGAGAATTTTCATCAGGCTCGCGCGTCAGGCAGGAAGCAACCGGGCGGCACCGACCGGCTTGGGCATCTGGCCGCAATTGTAACAGCAGCCGGCGGGCCCTCGGCCCTCAATCACCCGAGGCGGGGTGCGCCGGAGGCGTCAGAGCGGGATGTTCCCGTGCTTCTTGGCGGGGTTGCGGTCGCGCTTGGTCTGGAGACCCGCGAGCGCGGCGATGAGCCGGGGGCGCGTCTGGCGCGGCCGGATCACCTCGTCGACGAAGCCACGCGATGCGGCCACATACGGATTGGCGAACTTCTCCTTGAACTCGGCGACCCGTTTCGCGCGTGCGGCCTCCTTGTCGGGCGCCGACTCGATCTCGCGCCTGTAAAGGACGTTCACGGCCCCCTCGGGGCCCATGACCGCGATTTCCGCACTCGGCCACGCGAAGTTGACGTCGGTCCGCAGGTGCTTGCTCGACATCACGCAATAGGCCCCGCCGTACGCCTTCCGGGTGATGACCGTCAGCTTCGGGACGGTCGCTTCGGCAAACGCGTACAGCAGCTTTGCGCCGTGCCGGATGATGCCGCCGAACTCCTGGCGCGTGCCGGGGAGGAACCCCGGCACGTCCTCGAACGTGACGAGCGGCACGTTGAAGGCATCGCAGAAGCGTACGAACCGCGCGGCCTTCACGGATGCGTCGATGTCGAGCGTGCCGGCCAGGTGCGCCGGCTGATTGGCGACGATGCCCACCGTGCGGCCGCCCAGCCTTGCGAATCCCACGATGATGTTCTTCGCGTAGTGCCGGTGCACCTCGAGAAAGGCGCCATCGTCGAACACCGCGTGCACCAGGTCGTGCATGTCGTACGGCTGGTTCGGCGACTCGGGGATGAGGTGGTCGAGCGCCTCTTCCTCGCGGTCGAGGGGATCGGACGTCTCGACGAGCGGCGGATCGTCCACGTTGTTGCCGGGGAGATAGCCGAGGAGCTCGCGGATGAGGCGCAGGCACTCGCGATCGTCCGGCACCGCGAAGTGCGCGACCCCGCTCTTCGCGTTGTGCGTCATGGCACCGCCGAGCTCCTCCTTGGTCACGTCTTCGTGGGTCACGGTCCGGATCACGTCGGGACCCGTCACGAACATGTAGCTCGTGCCTTCGACCATGATGTTGAAGTCGGTGATTGCCGGTGAGTACACCGCGCCTCCGGCGCACGGCCCCATGATCGCCGAAATCTGCGGGATGACGCCGGATGCGAGCGTGTTGCGCAGGAAGATGTCGGCGTAGCCGCCGAGCGACAGGACGCCCTCCTGTATGCGTGCGCCCCCAGAGTCGTTGAGCCCCACGACCGGCGCTCCCATCTTCACCGCCAGATCCATGATCTTGACGATCTTGGCGGCGTTGGTCTCGGAGAGCGATCCGCCGAACACCGTGAAGTCCTGCGCGAACGCATACACCGGGCGTCCGGTGACGCGCCCCTGCCCCGCCACGACTCCGTCGCCCGGGACGATCTGCTCGTCCATGCCGAAGTCGCGGCAACGATGGGTGACGAGCTTGTCGACCTCCTGGAAGGTTCCCGGATCGAAGAGCAGATCGATCCGCTCGCGGGCCGTCAGCTTGCCGGCCGCGTGCTGCCTGCGGAGCCGCTCCTCGCCGCCCCCCAGCTCGGCGAGCCGTTCGAGCTCTTCGAGATGCGTTCGTATGGTCATCTACGTGGCGCGCCGCATCTGCTCACTTCGCACGCGCGACAGCCTGGGCCTTTTCCCAGTCCTTCAGGAATCGCTCCAGACCGATGTCGGTGAGCGGATGCTTGAACATGCCCTCGATGACGGCCGCCGGACAGGTGCAGATGTCAGCGCCCATGCGCGCCGCCTCGACGATGTGGATGTTGTGACGCACGGACGCGACCAGGATCTCCGTCCCGAACTGATAGTTCTCGAAGATGTCGACGATCTCCTGGATCAGGTTCATGCCGGAGGTGGCGATATCGTCGAGCCGCCCGACGAACGGACTGACGTACGTGGCGCCCACCTTGGCCGCCAGGAGCGCCTGGGTCGGCGAAAAGATGAGCGTGACGTTCACGCGCTTGCCCTCCGACGACAGAGTCTTGCAGGCTTTGACGCCCTCGCGGGTGAACGGCACTTTCACGACAATATGGTCGTCGATGGCCGCCAGCTCCCGTCCCTCGCGGATCATCCCCTCCGCATCCGTCGCGACCACCTCGGCGCTCGTCGGGCCCTGGACGATCTGGCAGATCTTCTTGAGCAGCGCCTTGTAATCGCCTCCCTCTTTCGCCATGAGGGACGGATTGGTGGTGATGCCGTCGATGATCCCGAGAGGGACCAGGCTTTCGATCTCCTTGAGATTGCCGGAATCGATGAACAGTTTCATGTTGACTCTCCGGCGCAGCCCCCCAGGCTGCGCGTGTTTGTTTGCCTCGACAGCCTGAAGAGGCTGTCTTTCCGCACGTCCAGCGGCCGACCCGGGGTCTACCCCCCCTGTACTGTACAGGGGCCTGACCCCCGTACCGTACGGGCGGTCAGGCGACGGGATTGGTCAGCTCGCCCACTCCCTCGACGCGGACGGTGACGATGTCGCCCGCCGACAGAGGTCCGATGCCCGCGGGTGTGCCGGTCGAGATGATGTCCCCCGGCAGCAGCGTCATCACCGATGATATGAACGCGACGAGCCGGTGAATCGAAAAAATCAGTTCCCGGGTGGACGAGGCCTGGCGCCGCGTGCCGTTGACCAGTCCTTCGACCGTGAGCCCCTGTTCGCCGTCGTAGGCGAGACCCGTCGCGATACAGGGGCCGATGGGCGCGAACGTATCGAACCCTTTTGCGCGTGTGTACTGGACGTCCCTGCGCTGCAGATCGCGGGCGGTCACGTCGTTCACGCACGTGATTCCGAGGATGTAGTCGCGCGCCTGTTCTTCGGGAACGCGCGACGCACGCCTGCCGATGACAATCCCCGCCTCCGCCTCGTGATCCACCCGGCCCGCGCCCGCGGGGAGGACGATCGCATCGCCAGGGCCGATCACGGAGGTGGACGGCTTGAAGAAGATCATCGGTTCGGCGGGGAGGGGCTTGTGCTGTTCGGCCGCGTGGTCCTTGTAGTTCAGACCGACCGCCACGATCTTCGACGGGACCACCGGCGCGAGCAGGCGATGACCGGTGGACGGGATTGGTTCACCAGCGCGAAACCGGCCGAACAAATCTCCCTCGAGGAGCCGCCAGGCGCCAGCCTCCTCGATCGCATGCCGAGGCTCTCCATTGTGTTCGATCCGGAAGACTCGTGTCATCGTGCTGTTTCTTCCACGCGCGCCGAAGGGGCGCTTTTGTTGGGAGGCGTGGCCGTATCGATCGCCTCGATGCTGTAAACGTACCGCACACCCGGCTGCGCCGTCCTGTCTTCGTAATTCGTGGCGGCTATCGCCGCCGGCGTGATCGGCCGCAGTGTGTCACCCGGCGCTTCACCGCGCAACACCATGTACCCACCGAGGTCCGGCTCGCCGTTGACATCCCAGCTGAGATTGATCGTGCCCGGGCCCGCGACGACCGACAGCCCCGCCGGCGCCGCCGGCGGGAAGGTATCGCGGGGCGTCACGCAGGCCGGTTCCGATGGCTCGCTCTCGATCGCCGCAGTCCCGACCTTCTCCACCGCGCGGACCACGAAGCACTGCTCGACGCCCCACGTAACGCCCGGCCGCTCGTACGGGGGGGCGGCGATCGGCGCCTCGTTCAGCGGCGCCTGGCCGTCCGGCGTGTAGACATTGAAGGTCGTTGCCGCCGCCGCGCCAGTGATCCAGGTCACGGCAATCGCCTTCTCGGTCGCCACAGCCATGGCGGCGGAGGGCACGGATGGCAGGGGCACGATCGGCAGTTCGGCACGCGCGGAGACCTGCCCAGGGCGGCCCCCGCGTGACACGCCCTGAACCGCATACAGGCGGACGGCATACTTGGGGACCGCCGCCGTGACGGCTTCCGC
>JALZOC010000231.1 GCA_030857365.1 Acidobacteriota bacterium | reverse complement strand
TTGAATTTCGGTACTTAAGGCCCGGTCAAGAAATTGGCCGGTGAGGGTCGTCCGTGGCCAAGAGCTCCAAAACGCTCATCGCCTTGCTCGCGATCGCGGCAATTGCCCTGGTAACGGGCGGTTTCCTCGTGACGCGGAGGTCTCCGGGCGACCCCGCAAGGCCGTCCGGCACTCCGTCGGGCGCCGCGCCCAGCCGGGGCGGAGCGCTCACGGCCTCTTCCCGCTCGGAGCCCGCCACGTACAACCGCTACGTGGACCAGGCCGCGGCCGGTGAACTGCTGGCCCTGCTGACGCAGGCGCCGCTCGTCCGCGTGAACCGGACCACAGACGTGGTCGAACCGTGGCTCGCGGAGAGCTGGACGCAGTCTCCGGACGGCCAGACCTTCACGGTCAAGTTGCGGCAGGGGATCACATTTTCCGACGGAACCCCGTTTTCGTCGGCCGACGTGATCTTTTCCTTCGCCGCGCTGTACGACCCGCGCGTGAACGCTGTTCTCGCGTCCGAGATGCTCGTCTCGGGGAAGCCGCTGGCCGTGGAGGCCCCCGATGCGTCGACGGTAATTCTACGGATGGCGGCGCCGTCCGCCCTCGGCCTTCGAATCATCGAGAGCCTGCCGATGCTCCCGAAGCACAAACTTCAGGGCGCCCTCGACGCCGGACAGTTCAACGACGCATGGGCGGTCGCCTCCCCCCTGTCAGACCTCGCCGGGATGGGTCCCTTCGTGCTGACGGAGCACGTGTCGGGGCAGCGCCTCGTCTTCGCGCGCAACCCACACTACTGGCGCAGGGATCCGGAGGGCGTCAAGCTCCCGTACCTCGACGCCCTCAACGTCGTCATCCTCGCCGATCAGAACAGCGAGGCCTTGCGGCTGCAGCGCGGGGAGATCGATCTGATGGCCAACGGCGAGATCCGCGCGGAGGACTACTCGACCTTCAGCCGCATCGCGGAACAGGGGGCGCTCCGGCTGATCGATGCCGGCGTCGGCGTCGATCCGAACCTGCTCTGGTTCAACCTGGGCGAAGCGTCGGCTGCCGACCCCCGGAGCCCCTGGCTGCGGAACAAGGCGTTCCGACAGGGCGTGTCGTGTGCGGTGGACCGGCAGGCCATTGTCAACACCGTGCACTTCGGCGCGGCGGTGCCGATCTACACGCCGATTACGCCCGGTAACCGGACCTGGTATTCCCCGGTGCGGCCGGCCTGCGAGCACGATTCGAACCGGGCCCGCGAGCTGTTCGCCGTCGCTGGCCTGTCCGACCGGAACGGCGACGGCATGCTCGAGGATGCCCGCGGCATTCCCGCCCGCTTTTCAATCCTGACGCAGCAGGGACACACCGTCCGCCAGCGTACCGCGGCGGTTCTGCAGGAACAGCTCCGCCTCGCGGGGATCACGGTGGACGTCGCGGGGCTCGATCCCCAGGCGCTCGCCCAGCGCTGGTCGCGCGCGGACTACGATGCCATCTACTTCGGTGTGCAGGCGAGCGGAACGGATCCGGTTCTGAACTCGCAGTTCTGGCTGAGTTCAGGCAACTTTCATTTCTGGAATCCGCGGCAGCCATCTCCCTCGACAGACTGGGAGAGACGGATCGACGAGCTGTTCGTCGCACAATCGGTGGCCACCCGGCTGTCGGATCGGCAGCGTCTGATGGCCGACGCGCAGCGCGTGCTCGCCGAAGAGCTCCCGGCCATCTACTTCGTCGCCCCGAAGGTCACCCTCGCCGTGAGCCGCCGCGTGTTGAACCCGAGGCCGGCGCCCTTGATCCCGCAATTGCTCTGGAGCGCGGACAACCTCGCCGCCGCGCCTTAGTGGGCCCCGGCATGCGGCCGGCGCACGGATCGGCCGACAAACAGAACGTGCCCCACCGGTTGCTCCCCTTCCTGCTGCGCCGGGCTGCGCTTGCCGCGCTGCTGGTGCTGCTCGTGTCGTCGGGCGCGCTCCTCCTCGCGCGCCTCGCCCCGCCGGCGGATGCCTTCGGGACCGATCCCGCCGTGCTTGCGGCCGAACGCCACCGCCTGGGATTCGATCGTCCACTGCCGGAACAGTACATGGACTGGTTGTGGTGGGGGCTCCGCCTCGATCTGGGCGAGTCGCTCCACTTCCGGCGGCCGGTGACGGCACTGCTGAAGGAGCGCTGGGGAAACACGGCACTCCTGGGCCTCTCCGCCCTCGCGCTCGCGACCGCGCTGGGAGTCCCGCTCGGCGTCTTCACCGGCAGCCGCGATGGAGGAATCCTGGTGGCCGCCGCCCGGGGAGCATCGATGGTCATCCTTTCCGTTCCCCCTCTCGTGTTGTCGATAGCCTTGCTGCTCGTGGCGGTCCGCACCGGCTGGTTCCCCGCGGGCGGGCTCCCCGACATCACCGACGACGGGGGGATGGTGGCCGCCGTGGGGACTACGCTGCACCACTTGTTGTTGCCGTCGCTTGCCCTCGGTCTGCCGGTGGCCGCCTCTATCGAGCGCCTGCAGTCCGCCTCTATCCGGATGGCCCTTGGAGATCCGTGCATTCTCGCCGCGCTGGCCCGCGGAGTTCCCTCCCACCGCGTCCTCTGGCGCCACGCCTTCCGGCTGTCGCTGCGGCCCGTGCTCGCGATCTACGGCATCACCATCGGGAGCGTCCTCAGTGGATCGTTCGCCGTGGAGGTGGTGCTCTCCTGGAGCGGGCTCGGACAACTCATGTACCAAGCGCTCCAGTCGAGGGATCTCTACCTCGTCGCCGGGTGTGCCGCTGCCGGGTCGCTCTGCCTTGCGGCCGGTGTGTTCCTCACGGATGTCGCATCGGCGGCTCTGGATCCTCGGGCCGAGGGCACCGCGTGACCCGAACGCGCGGCGTTGGCGCGACGCTCCTGTTCGTGCTCGCGGCCGCCGTGGTCTGCGGACCCGCGCTGGTGCCGCACCACGCCGGGCAGCAGTTCGCGGACTTCAGCTACGCCCCCCCGATGCCTCCTCGGATCGTCGATGCGTCAGGGCAGTGGCGGCGGCCCTTCTTCTATCCCCTCCGCCTGACCGATCGGCTCGAGCGCCGCTTCGTGGAAGACCGACGGCAACCAGTTCCGTTGCGCTGGTTTTCCGGCGGCGTCCTGGTCTCAGGCGACGGTCCCGCCGGCCCCTGGCTGCCGTTCGGCGCAGATGCGCTCGGACGCGACATTTTCGCGCGCGTCGTCATGGGTGCCCGGCTCTCGCTCGGCGTCTCGTTCGCGGCGGCCCTGGGAGCGCTGATTCTCGGCGCGGCGGTGGGGGCGGCAGCGGGGTTCAAGGGGGGGCGCATCGACGAACTCCTCATGGGCGCCGCGGATCTCGTCCTCGTCCTCCCCGCCATCTACATCGTCATCGTCCTGCGCGCAACGATGCCGCTCGTGTTGAGTACCTGGGATGTGTTCTGGACCCTCACCGGCGTTCTGGCCGCGGCAGGGTGGCCATACCCGGCACGTGGGGTCCGTGCCGTCGTCTCCGGTGAGCGGGCGAAGGAGTACGCAGAAGCTGCCAGGGCGCTGGGCGCTGGGCCCTGGCGGATTCTGCTGCGCCACCTGATGCCGGCCACCCGGCGGTTCCTCGCGGTACAACTGACGCTCCTGCTGCCGGCCTTCATCCTGGCGGAGGCCACGCTGTCGTTCGTCGGCTTTGGCTTCGCGGAGCCCGCGCCAAGCTGGGGTGTCATGCTCCAGGAGGCCGCACAGTCCGGGGGGCTCGTAGATGCGCCGTGGCTGATGGCCCCTGCGGCCGCGATCGTTGTGACGGTGCTGTCGCTCCACCTCATGGCGGACGAGCGCGCGACTTCGCCGTAGCGGTTCCAGGGTCCTGCCAGGAAAGGTAGTCTGCTCAGCAGCTTAGGAGTCGTTACAAAGATGCGATCCCGGTGTACCTTTCCAGCACATCGGATCGCAGCTTTTTCAAAGGGGTAAACGCGGCTCCCGGCGAAATCCGCGCCGGGATGTTCTACAACGGCGCAGTTCAGCGCGCGAAACAGTTCTGTATTCCGCGCTGTGTTCACAGCAAGGCCCATCTTTCCAACAGCTTACCTCCCGAGCGTCCGCGCGATAACTGCTGGCCTTGGGCTTGCTCTTCCATGGGCGTCAGCAAGTGTGCAATCGGTCCTTTTTCGAAAGGTCATAACCGTGGTGCGATGGAGATTGATGTTGAGGGTGGGGCTGGCGCTCGCGCTGGTCTCCGTCCTGGGAGGCTGGCAGCCGGCGCTCGCGGCGCCGGACCGGGGCCCAGGCGATCACCCCAAGTTGGACCGTAAACTGAACGATCGCGAACGGCAGGCCAACGGCGGCACGTCGCGCGCGATTATCCAGTTCAACCCCGGCGGCGACGCTGCCTCGGAAGTGGTGAAGCGCGGCGGCAAAGTCGGCCGTCGCCTCAAACTGATGAACGGCCTGGCTGTCGAGCTTCCGAACAAGGTTCTCCGGAAGCTGGCGGACCACCCGGGCGTCGCGCGGATCATCTGGGATCGGCCGATCGATTCCACGCTGAACCGTGTCGCTGTCACGGTGGGCGCGAGGGCAGTCCAGAACAAGCTGGGCTTCACCGGGGCCGGCATCGGCGTGGCGGTGATCGACTCAGGGGTCACCTCCTGGCACGACGACCTCACCTATAGCGGCACGTCGTCTCTTGTGAGGGTCAAGAACAGCCAGCGTGTCGCCGCGTTCGTGGATTTCGTCGGGGGGCGCGTCACTCCTTACGATGGTTACGGCCACGGCACGCACGTGGCGGGCATCATCGGCGGGAACGGATACGACACCCGCGGATCCCGCGCCGGCATCGCGCCGGATGCTCACCTCGTTGATCTGAAGGTGCTCGACGGCAACGGCCGCGGCGTCATCAGCAACGTGATTGCCGCGCTCGAGTGGGCGGTCGAGAACCGGGCGTCCTACAACCTCCGCGTGATCAACCTGTCGGTCGGCGCGGCGATCACCGAATCCTACAAGACCGACGCGCTGGCCCTTGCCGCAAAGCGTGCGGTGGACGCCGGCATCGTCGTTGTCGCGGCCGCAGGCAATCTGGGCAAGAACAGGCTGGGGCTGCCGCAGTACGGCGGCATTACGGCGCCGGGCAATGCGCCCTGGGTTCTGACGGTTGGCGCATCGAGCACCGAAGGGACGGTGACGCGCACCGACGATGTGCATGCTCCGTACAGTTCAAGGGGACCTTCCGCCCTGGATTATCAGGCGAAGCCGGATCTGCTCGCACCCGGCACCGGTGTCGTTTCGCTGAGCGACCCCGCGAGCCTGCTGTATCAGACGAAAGCGGCCTTCCTGATGAAGGGCACGCTCTCACTGAGCACCTTGCCGTACTTGAGCCTGTCCGGGACCAGCATGGCCGCTCCGGTCGTTTCCGGCACGGTGGCGCTCATGCTTCAGGCCAACCCGGCACTCACGCCAAACCTCGTCAAAGCAGTGCTTCAGTACACCGC
>JALZOC010000230.1 GCA_030857365.1 Acidobacteriota bacterium | reverse complement strand
CAGCAGGCCACCGAAGCCCGCCAGCGAGGCGGCGGCCGCGACCGGCGCCTGCGCCATCATTCCCATCCCGGCGAGCTCCCCGACGACCGCGAGATAGTTCGGATGCGCCAGGAAGCGGTACGGACCCGATTCGACGCGTGTCGAATGCGGAGGCACCAGCACCCTGAACGTCCACCGCGGACCCAGTGCCGCAATGGCCCAGTACTTCAGCAGCTTCCCGCCCGCGAACAGCCCCGCACCGGCCGCGAAGAACGTCCCCGCCGGCAGCGATCCCCGCCACCAGGCCTCCAGAGCCATCCCGACGAAGCACGCCGGGTAGGCGACCTGCATGATCGGATAAACATCCTTCGGGGGTTCCGCCGCACCCGCGGCACGCAGCGCCCGGTCGTGTCGGGCCGCGAGCCGCGCCTCGAGCAGCATCGGGACTCCGGCAACCAGCAGCAATGCGAGTGGAAACATCATGCAACGGGATTTTGTGGCGTGTGCACGTCGCACATCGCACGTGACGAGCAGCACGTTGCCCGTTGCACGTGGGACGTTGCACGTGTCACGTCCCCTATCCCTTCCCCAGCACCATCGCACTGTTCTTGGATCCGAATCCCAGGCAGTTGCAGAGCACGGCCTGCGGCTCCGCCGCGCGTCCGTGATTGGGGATGAAGTCCATGTCGCAGTCCGGGTCCGGAGTCCGGAGATTGATGGTCGGAGGCAGGAACCCGTCCCGGAGCGCGAGGGCGGCAGTCGCGATGCCGGCTGCGCCGCTGGCCCCCTGGGGGTGTCCGATCATCGATTTGGTCGACGAGCCGGGGACGTTCGACGCCAGCGGGCCGAACAGCCGGCGCACGCAGCGCGATTCAACCGCGTCGTTCAGCACGGTGGAGGTCCCGTGGTAGTTGACATACCCGATCTCTTCGATCGGATGTCCTGAGCGGTCGATCGCAAGCTGCATGGCGCGCACGATCTGGTCGCCGTCCGGCGCCATCTGGACGCGGTGGTACGCATCGCAGGTCGACCCGTAGCCGTCGACGGTGGCGTACACCCGCGCGCCGCGCGCCCGGGCGCGATCCTCGCGCTCGAGCACGAGCATCCAGGCGCCCTCGCCGAGCACGAACCCGTCCCGTCCCGCGTCGAACGGGCGCGACGCGGCGGCCGGTGTCTCGTTGAAGGCGGTCGACACCGCCCGCATCTTCGAGAATCCGAAAATCATCCCGGGAGTGACGCAGGCGTCGGCTCCGCCCGACAGGATGACATCGGCCTCCCCGGCCCGGATGAGCGCGGTCGCGTACGAAATCGCATCCGTCGAGCTCGTGCACCCCGTCGAGACGACGTGACTGATGCCGTGCAGTTCGAGGGCAATCGAGATCTCGCTGGAGATCATGCCGACGATCGAGACCGGTATCGCGTAGGGCGTCACGCGCTTCCACCCGTCGTTGAAGAATTCGAAGTACTGCTTCTCCGCGATGTCGATCCCGCCCGCACCGCTGCCAACCAGGACCCCCGCGTCGGGTTCGTTCGTGCGCAGGCCGGCATCCGCCCACGCCTCGCTCGCCGCGACAACCGCAATCATCGACGCCTTGGAGTACCGCCGCGGATCCGGACGGCCGCTGCGCACGGCCTGCTCGCCGGGAACCCGCCCCTCGATCGCGACCGCGTCCTCCATGGTGACCTGGGGAACGGGGGCGGCGACCATGCACGGGTACGGAGAGGGATCGAAGGCCGTAATCGCGCGCGTGGCGCTGCAGCCTTTTCGCACGTGCTGCCAGAACCGCTCCCGGCCGACGCCGTACGGCGACACGACGCCGATGCCGGTGATCGCGACGCTCGGGCGGTATCCGCTCATCCTCCTATAATAGCGGAGGGTCACGGTTGAGCCGCTTGCCCGCGCGCGACGCGGTTGAGGTGTGGATGAAGCAGGCGCGTGGCGTGCGGCACGCGGGAGAGACGCCGGCACCGGCAGCGAGCGTCCTGATGCGGACGTACGCCGCGGCCGGGGGAGCGCTCTTCGCCCTCTCACTCGGCTACTTCCTGTATTCGTACTTCCAGAGGTACGGACGGCCCGTTGCGGACGGACCCATGCTGCAGCCCGTTGCGGTCGACGTCCTGCTCTTCTCCGCCTTCGCGCTCCACCACAGCGTCTTCGCGCGCACGCCGATGAAGGCGTGGATCAGGCGCGTCGCGCCTCGGGCTCTCGAGCGGTCCACGTACGTCTGGATCGCGAGTCTCATGTTCCTTGCGGCGTGCTGGCTGTGGCAGCCCGTCCCGGGCGTGGTCTACCGGCTTGACGGGACCTTCAGGTTCGTCGCGTATGCCGCACAGGCGGCCGGACTCGTCGTGACCGTCCTCGGGGCACGCGCTCTCGACGCGCTGGAGCTGGCGGGCATCCGGCAGGTGCTCCACGCGCGCAGCGGGACGGCCGATGCGAGCGCGCCGCTCTCCACGACAGGCGTGTTCGGCATCGTCCGGCATCCGTTGTACTTCGGGTGGGTGCTGCTGGTCTGCGGCGCTCCGGACATGACCGCCACGCGCGCCGCGTTCGCGCTCGTGAGCACCGCGTACGTGGCGATGGCGATCCCGTGGGAAGAGCGCGGGCTGGTCGAGACGTTCGGCGCCGAGTACGAACGGTATCGGCACCGCGTGAGATGGCGGATGATCCCGTTCCTCTATTAGCGAAACGGAGCGGCGAGGTGAAATGCGGCGCAGCGGGCACCTGGAGTTCTCAAGAGAAACCGTGTCAAGATTCCCGAGACCCCAGACCAAGGCGGATGACTCGAGCAGGGACTGGTCAACCGATGCCTGGCGCATATGAAAACTTGCCTGCTGTGCAGCCTGCGTGTGTCGCGCAGGTGGTCGGGATCGTGCGCGCACTCAGCGCTGAACTCTCCCCGGCGAGAACACCCGTCGCGGTCTGCCCTCACAGTCATCTCGAGCGCGACCTCGGGCTGCACAGCATGGAACGCCTGGAGCTGGTACTCCGTCTCGAAGAGGCCTTCGCCGCTCCCATGCCGGACGCGGCGCTCGATGCGGAGTACGTCAGAGATCTCGCATCAATGGTCGGCGGGCATCCTCCCGCGGAGCGCACGAGACGGGAGCCGCCGGCGGGAGAGGCGACAGCGGAACGCCTTCACGTGGACCTGGGATCAGTCCCGTTCACCGTCTATGCGGCACTCCTCGTGTTGTTCATTGGATCAGGCCTGTGGCTGCTGCTGCTGGTCGTGCGAAGCGAACTGTTGTCGCGCAGCCTGCTCCGGCGCGCCTCACAAGCTCTCCTCCGGGCTTGGGGATGTCCACTGGAGGTTCGTGGGCTGGAACACATCCAACAGCGAGCCGTGTTCGTGGCCAATCACCAGAGCTATCTGGACTCCGTCGTCCTCCTCGCCGCCCTGCCCGTCGATGTGACGTTCGTGGTGAATGAGCGCCTGCCCACGTGGCCGCTGATCGGGACGGCTATTCGGAGGGCGGGGCATCTGGTCGTGAACAGGGCCGGACGCGACCCCCGCCTGGCGTGTACCGCCATGGCTGGGTTACTACGCCGAGGCGAATCGCTGCTCGTGTTTCCGGAAGGGACCTTTGCTGACGCCGCCGAGTTGCTGCCCTTCCGACTGGGTGGGTTCTCTGCGGCCGTCGACGCCGGTCGGCCGGTGATCCCGGTTTCGCTCCGCGGCTCACGCCATATCCTCCCGGCTTTTCGACGTTCGGTGGTGAGAGGACCTCTCTCGGTGACCATTCATCGTCCGATTCATCCAGCGGCTCGAGGGTGGGCTGAGACCTTGCGGCTTCGTGACGAGGCGATGGGGTGCATCGGTCAGGCGCTGACAAGCAGGGCACGCCCGGCGTAACGGCGACTGAGAGAGTGGCTGACACCGGTCGAGCCTCAGAGCATCAGCTGCCCGCGGACCATCATGTCGCGCAGCTTGAAACGCGCCGTGATCGCGTGGGCGCCGAGCGGCATGACGAGCGTCGCCTCCTCGTCCACGGCAGTAATGGACGGGGCGCTGTCGCTATGCGCGGGAAACACGAGCGTCACTTCCGGAATGCGCGGGTAGTCCGTCGAGAACACGACATCCCGCGCGGGCACCTGTTTCCCGCGCTTCGTTCTGAGATACGTCGCCGAACGCAGACCCGGATCGTCGGCCCTCAGCAACTGGGCCAGCGCGGCGCCGGCGACCGTGAGTTGGATGACTTCAGGGTTGCCGCGAACAGCCGGCCTCCAGTACTTTTCATCCCGCATATGGCCCTTGAACTGGTCCAGCCGGATGTGCGCCTCCCTGATGGGAGCCGCCACCCACATCACTGTGAGCCTGGCTCGCTGGTGCCGCGGCGGGCCAGACCCTGAAGGCGCTCCAGCGCCGGCTCGGGAATCCGTGCCGGTCGGGTCGGCATCGACAGGCGCCGCGTCGGTGGCGGGCACGAGGATTGAAACCTGCCGGACCCACGGAGATGACGAGAGTACCTTTATCGCTTCCGCCCGCGTCCACTCGGTGAACGGCGTCTTCTCCCAGAACGGCTGCGCGGCGTGCACCGTGGCAAGCGCTGCAATGGCGAGAACGGCGGCAGATGCGCACGTGCGCCTGACTGCGCTGCATAGCCGGCTGATCCAGGTCACCGTCCCCTTCCTCCGGGCCGCATCGTTGCGGAGCCCTTCGGCCGGTATTTCGAGCGGTATCGGGAGCGCGTCGGGATTAGAGAGGGGGCTCACGTGTCGGTCCCAGTGTGCTGTGTGGATCGTTCAAGCCAGCTCGAAATGCTGGCACTCTCAGGCGCATCCGCGTTCGGGTATCTGAGCGATGCTGTCCGCGCTCGACGCCCGCGCCCCGCTGCGGCATCAATCGACGGTGGAGGCTTCGGGGTCCCAGTCGAGCGGCGGAAGCCCCGTCTCGACGAAGACAATAGACTGCTGAGACGGAATCTCGAACTTGCGCTGGCAGCGCTTGCAGTTGAGCACGTCGTCCACCCGGATCATGTAGTTGCGGAGCTTGGCGTACATCGCACGGTCGCGCTCGTCCGCACCGGGAGGCAGCCGATCCTTCTTCGTCCGGACCAGCCATCGCACCTGGTATTCGTCCCGGTGGCGGCACTTGGTGCACGTGAACGTTGCCGGCTTGGTGTCGGGCTTCTCGACGAAAAAATCCCGTTCGTGGAGAGACATGACGCCATCATAGCAGCATCGGGCGGCCCGGAGGGCGGCCCTAAGGTACACTCGATAGGCGATGTTGCCGCGTTTCGCCACCGCCGCGCTGCTCGGGCTCCTCACCTTCGGCGCGGTTTCCCCCGCCGCGCGCCTCCCGTCCCTCGCGGATTCGGCGATTCAGCAGATCACGGCCGCAGAGCTGCGCCGGCATGTCGCGGTGCTTGCGAGCGACCGGCTGGCCGGGCGCGCCGTGGGCCACGCGGGGAACCGTGAGGCGGAGCAGTAC
>JALZOC010000229.1 GCA_030857365.1 Acidobacteriota bacterium | reverse complement strand
CATTTACACCTCCCGCCCGGGGATCATCATCGGCCGGAAGGGCACCGAGGTCGACAAGCTGAAGCAGGAGATCCAGAAGAAGACCAATCGGGAGGTCTTCATCAACATCCAGGAGATCCAGAAGCCGGAGCTCGACGCACAGCTCATCGGCGAGTCGGTCGCGATGCAGCTCGAAAAGCGCGTGGCCTTCCGCCGCGCGATGCGGAAAGCCGTGGAGTCGGCGCTGCGTTTCGGCGCCCGCGGCATCAAGGTGCGTGTCTCCGGACGGCTCAACGGCGCCGAAATCGCGCGCTCCGAGTGGTACCTGCACGGGCAGCTGCCGCTGCAGACGCTCCGGGCCGACATCGACTACGGCTTTGCCGAGGCGAGTACGACGTACGGGCAGATTGGCGTGAAGGTGTGGCTCTACAAGGGCGAGCGCCTGGTGCCGCGGATCGGCCGCGAAGAGGATTACCGCGCGCCGCGGCGCCCGGGCGGCCCCGGCGGTCCGATGGACAGACGCTAACTGGCAGCTGAGCGCTGACAGCTAGAAGGATCAAATTATGTTGATGCCGAAGAAGGTCAAGTACCGGAAGCAGCAGCGCGGCCGGATGGCGGGCAAGGCGTGGCGCGGGTCCGATGTGTCGTTTGGCGACTACGGGCTCAAGGCGCTCGAGCCCTGCTGGATGACCGCGCGGCAGATCGAAGCGGCGCGCGTGGCGATGACCCGGTCGATCAAGCGCGGCGGCAAGATCTGGATCCGGGTGTTCCCCGACAAGCCGATCACGAAGAAGCCGCAGGAAACCCGGATGGGCAAGGGCAAGGGCGCACCCGAGGAATGGGTGTGCGTCGTCCGGCCGGGCCGGATCCTGTTCGAGATGGAAGGTGTGAACGAGACGGATGCGCGGGCGGCCATGCGCCTTGCCGCCGCGAAGCTCCCCATCAAGACCAAGTTCGCGACGCGGTTCGCGGAGGAGAAGGCGTCATGAAGGTGACGGAATGCCGCGACCTCGGCGTCGATGAGCTGCGGCAGCGGGAGAAGGACATGGACGACCAGCTGTTCCGACTGCGCATCCAGAAATCGATGGGGCAGCTCGAGGCGGCGCACAAGCTGAAGGCCGTCCGGCGCGACCTCGCGCGCGTCAAGACGGTGCTGCGCGAGAAGGAGACCGCCTAGTGGCCACGAAAGCTGAAATCACCGGGGTCGTCGTCAGCGACAAGATGGACAAGAGCGTCGTCGTGTCGGTCCAGCGGCAGATCCGGGATGCGCTGTACGGAAAGACCCAGAAGCGCACGTCGAAGTTCCTGGCGCACAACGAGGCGAACGACGTGAAGATCGGCGACCGCGTCGCGATCGTCGAGGCCCGACCGATGAGCCGCCGGAAGCGCTGGGTCGTGACGCGGGTCGTCGAGAAAGCCAAGGAAATCTAGTCATGATCCAGATGCGATCGATTCTCGACGTCGCCGACAACTCGGGCGCGCGCAAGATCGCCGCGATCAACCCGATCGGCGGTTCCACGGGCCGCTATGCCCGCCTGGGCGACATCATCACCGCCTCGGTGAAGGAAGCCACCCCGGACGGGACGGTGAAGAAGGGGCAGGTCGTGAAGGCGGTGATCGTGCGGACGCGCAAGGAGCAGCGCCGCAAGGACGGCAGCTACATCCGGTTCGACCGGAACGCCGCCGTGCTCATCAACGATCAGAACGAGCCGATCGGCACGCGCGTGTTCGGGCCCGTCGCCCGCGAGCTGCGCGAGCGCAAGTTCATGAAGATCATTTCGCTGGCGCCAGAGGTGCTCTAGACGGCTGCCAGCTTCCAGCTGCCAGCTCCCAGCTAAATGCAGGGAGAGGATTTACTGGAAGCCGGAAGCTGGAAGCTGGAAGCTAAAGAGATATGTCAAGACTAGCAACTCCGATTCGGAAGAACGACAACGTCGTCGTGATCACCGGCAAGGACCGCGGCAAGCGGGGGCGCGTGCTGAAGGTCGTGCCGGACAACAACCGGCTCATCGTCGAAGGCGTGAACCTCGTCAAGCGCCACACCAAGCCCAATCCGCAGCGCAGCATCAAGGGGGGCGTGGTCGAACGCGAGGCCGCACTGCACGCCTCGAACGTGCAGATCGTCTGCCCGGAGTGCGGGAAGCCGACGCGGATCGGCAAGAAGCTGCTCGGCGACGGCCGCAAGGTCCGGGTGTGCCGCAAGTGCGAGGGAGTGGTCGACAAATGAGCCGCCTGAAGGAACGCTACGACAAGGAAGTCGCGCCGGCGCTGAAGAAGGAATTCGGCTACAAGAACGTGATGGCGATTCCGAAGCTTCAGAAGATCGTCGTGAACATGGGGCTGGGGGAAGCCACCCAGAACGCCAAGATCGTCGACACGGGAGCCGACGAGGTGGCGCGCATCACGGGCCAGAAGCCGGTGGCCACGCGCGCCAAGAAGTCGATCGCGCAGTTCAAGGTCCGCCAGGGGATGCCGATCGGCTCGATGGTGACGCTTCGCGGCGACCGCATGTGGGACTTTCTGGATCGGTTGATCTCGGTGGCGCTGCCGCGCGTGCGGGACTTCCGCGGCGTCTCGGCCAAAGGGTTCGACGGCCGGGGGAATTACACGCTCGGGTTGAAAGACCAGCTGCTCTTCCCCGAAATCGACTACATGAAGGTCGACAAGGCCCGCGGCATGAACATCTCGGTCGTCACCACCGCGAAATCCGACGAAGAGTCGCGCAAGCTGCTGCAGCTGCTCGGCATGCCCTTCAGGACGCAATAAGAGCGAAGAGACTATGGCCACGACTGCAAAAATCGCCAAGGAAGCCAAGACGCCGAAGTTCAAGGTGCGCCTCCGGAACCGGTGCAACCGGTGCGGCCGGCCGCGCGCCTACCTGCGCAAGTTCGCCCTGTGCCGCCTCTGCTTCCGCAAACTGGCGCTCGACGGGGACATCGCAGGCGTTACGAAGAGTTCGTGGTGAAAGTGCTGTCAGCTCTCCGCCGTCAGCCCCCGGCCGCGGGCTGGGGACGCTGCCGGGAGCTGGCGCAGGGGAAATAGCTGATAGCTGAAAGCTGAGAGCTAAGGAATATGACAGATCCAATCGCAGACATGCTGACGCGGATTCGGAACGCGACCATTGCCCGTCACGCCCGGGTCGAGATGCCGTCGTCGGGCCTCAAGGTGGAAATTGCCCGGATCCTGGAGAGCGAAGGCTACATCCAGGGCTTCAAGGTGCTCGAGGCGGCCGCCGGCGAGCGGGTGCAGGCCCAGCTCAAGGTGTTCCTGAAATACGGGCCGCGCGGCGAGCGCGTGATCACGGGCATCCAGCGAGTCAGCACCCCCGGCCGCCGGGTGTACTTCGGTCGCGACGACGTGCCGGATGTGCTCGCCGGGCTCGGAGTCAGCATCCTGACGACATCGCGCGGCGTGATGACCGGCCGCGAAGCCGTCAAGGCCGGCGTCGGCGGTGAAGTTCTCTGTAATGTCTGGTAGTAGCCAGTTCCCGGTAGCCAGTCACCAGTGCCTGCCACTGGAACTGGAAGCTGGAAGCTGGAAACTGGAAGCTGGAAGCTAACAACAATGTCTCGAATTGGCAAGAAGTTCATCCCGGTGCCGCAGGGCGTCAAGATCGACGTCCAGCCGGGTGTCGTCGAGGTGCAGGGGCCCAAGGGGAAGCTGCGCCAGCCGCTGCCCGCCGGGATCGGGTTCGAGCTCGAGGGGGATCAGCTGCACGCGCGCACGCTGCGCGATGATCCGGAGCTCGGCAAGTTCCATGGCCTCGCGCGCAGCCTGGTCGCCAACGCGGTCCGCGGCGTCACGGAAGGGTTCCGCAAGGATCTCGACATCGTGGGCGTCGGATACCGCGCCGAGCTCAAGGGCAAGCAGGTGGTGTTCGCGCTCGGCTACTCGCACATCGTCGTGTTCGACATCCCGGCCGGGATCGACGTGGCGATCGACAAGCAGACGCACATCACCGTGACGGGGATCGATCGCCAGGCCGTCGGGCAGGTGGCGGCGAACATCCGCCGCCTGCGGAAGCCCGATCCGTACAAGCAGAAGGGCGTCCGGTACACCGGCGAAGTGCTGAAGAAGAAGGCCGGCAAGACGGGGGCGAAGTAGGGCTGCCAGCTTCCGGCTTCCAGCTTCCAGCCTGCGGCTGGAGAGCAGGGAGGAAGCACTGGAAGCTGGCAGCTGAGAGCTGAGAGCTGAGATATGAAGATCAACACCACGAAGGACCGGCGCACGCGGATCGCGCTGCGGCAGCGGAAGCGGATCTCGGGAACGACGGAGCGGCCCCGGCTGCGGGTGTTCCGCAGCGTCTCGCACATCTACGCGCAGGTCATCGACGACATGACCGGGACGACGCTGGCGGCGGCGGCGAGCACGGAACCCGCCCTGAAGGGGGCGTTCGAGGGGACCGTCAAGGGGGGCAACGTCGCCGGTGCGAAGGCGCTCGGCAAGACCATCGCGGAACGGCTCCTCGACAAGGGCATCAAGCGCGTCGTGTTCGATCGCGGCGGGTTCCTCTACCATGGACGCATCCGCGCGGTGGCGGAAGCGGCGCGCGAGGCGGGGCTCGAATTCTAAGCAGCTGCCAGCTCCCAGCTGCCAGCTCCCAGCTCCTGGGAGTCTCAGCCGGAAGCTGGAAGCTGGAAGCTGGAAGCTGGAAGCTGATTTTATGATTGAGACACGAGAAAAGATCGACGCGTCGCAGCTCGACCTGAAAGACACGGTCGTCAACATCAGCCGCGTCACGAAGGTCGTCAAGGGCGGCAAGAACCTGAGCTTCAGCGCGCTCGTTGTCGTCGGCGACGGCCAGGGGGTCGTCGGTTTCGGCGTCGGCAAGGCGAAGGAAGTTCCGTCGGCCATCAAGAAGGGGATCGAGGCGGCGAAGAAGTCGCTCATCCGTGTCCCCCTGGCCGGCACGACGGTGCCGCATCCGGTGCTGGGCCGCTTCGGCGCGGGCCAGGTGCTGCTCAAGCCGGCGCCGGACGGGACAGGCATCATTGCCGGTGGAGCGGTGCGCGCCGTTGTCGAGGCGTGCGGCATTCAGAACGTCCTCACCAAGTCGCTCGGGTCGGCCAACTCGCACAACGTCGTGCGGGCCACCTTTACGGGCTTGATGGGCCTTCGCGATCCCGGGGCCGTGCGCAGGCTCCGGGGCAAGGAAGAGCAGCCCGGCGATCTCGCCGCGGCCACCCGGTAACCCATGGCGAAGAAGACCACACGCGCCGAGGGCGCGCAGACCACCGGACCCGACGATCGCCGCAAGGTGAAGATCACGCTGGTGAAGAGTCCGATCGGGTTCGACCGGACGCAGGGGGCGACGGTCCAGGGCATGGGGCTGCGCCGGATCGGCCACTCGGTGGAGCTCGTCGACACGCCTGAGACGCGGGGCATGATTCTCAAGGTCCGTCACCTCGTGACGGTCCAGGAGTAGGTTCAAGACATGGATCTTTCAGATCTCAAG